>WRMM01000039.1 GCA_009777135.1 Candidatus Fibrimonadales bacterium | reverse complement strand
TGTTCGTAGACTTATTTTTGAAATCGGGCTAATCCTTAAATCCTGTAAATCGGGGTTCAGACAATGAGCAACCCGTACAACGGCAAAGCGGAGTAGCTTAGGCATTTTCTACTCCGCACAGGCGGGTTTTCCTATTCCGGTTCCTGTTGCTTTTATATGATCTCCTTCGCTAGCAAACCAAGGAATACCGCTTGGACCATAAATATAATATCCACCATCTACTTTTGAAAAGTTAGATGTAGAGGAATTTGCATATCCATTAAACGAAACTCCATTCACTCTGTATTCATTCCCCCAGTTTGCGTTCAAATAATCTAAGCTGGCAGTATAAAAACAACCAGATCCTTGCAGACTTCTAGAATCCCCAGGAAGAAGCTCAATCCACTCAACGTCTTCCCACGTAGCGCCCGGGCAAAAAGTAGCTAAATTTGTGAATCCTTCGCATGGTTTTACTTTTAAGTGGGAACAATTAGCCACTAAGTTTTTGGCTGTGCCGCAATCTGCTGTTGCATTTATAGGAACATGGAACAAGCGATATGTAGAGTTACATTGGCTGGGACATGGGACATGATTATCTAAAAATCATGTCCCAAATAACGTAGATTTGCACATCGCTTGTCCCATGTTCCTTGTCCCAAGCAAAGTAAATCTGCATTACTATACAAAAATCTAGCCAAAAGCGTCAACGCATAGTTTGCAAAATGAAAAGGCATGTCAAAATGTTTAAATAATAATATAATTTGAGAAAATGAATATATCACAGCTTTGGGAAGAACATGCAGAATTTGTACTCAAAATTTGCCAACGTTTTGTAAAAAACGATACGGTGGCAGAAGATATTCGCCAAGAAGTTTTTTTGAAAATAATAAACAGCAGAAAAAACTTCAAGGAAAGTTCTTCTGCAAAAACATGGCTTTACACCATAGCCTACAATTGCTGCATGGACTACTATAGAACGCAAAAAAGAGAAACGCAAATGGCGTATGAAGTTTCATTCTCAAAAAATTTCATATTGAACGACAGCCAGTCTCCAATATGGATTGTGGATAGCATTTCTGAACTGCCATGCCCTCTTTCGCAGCTATTTGTTGAACTTTACTTTGAAGAAGGCTGGAGCAAAGAGGAAATCTCTATGGTTTTTGGGTTTTGCACTGATTATATAGGCAAAAAAATAAAAACAGGCATACTGCATTTGCGAAAGATGATGTGAATTGATTACTATATTCTTTCTATGCGATTTTGGAGAAAGTATGCTTTATAGCGAACTGTGGGTTGGCGTTGATGTAGGTTCCACTACAGTTAAAATAGCCGTTGTTGACCCAGAAAGCAAGGAACTTTTGCATAGCCGCTATGAAAGGCATAACGCTATGCAGGCAAAAACTGTCCGAGAGTTGCTAAGCGAAGCTCACAGGATATTTGAAAATAAAAACTTTGCGGTTTCTTTTTGCGGCTCAGGCGGGCTGCCATTTGCAGAAAAAACAAAAGCCTTCTTTGTTCAAGAGGTTGTAGCAAATGCGCTGGCAGTGCGTGAAATGTACCCAGAAACCCGCGTTGCAATAGAGCTTGGCGGGCAAGATGCAAAGGTTATATTTTTTGAAAAAGACAAAACAACAGGAAAACTCCTTGCAAGCGATATGCGAATGAACGGAGTGTGCGCAGGCGGAACCGGCGCTTTTATAGACCAGGTTGCAGAGCTTTTGAGAATAAAAACAGAAGAGTTTGAGAGCTATGCCTCAAGGGGCGAAAAGGTATATGAGATTTCTGGCAGATGCGGAGTTTTTGCAAAAACCGATATACAGCCACTTTTGAACCAAGGAGTTTCCAAAGAAGACATTGCGCTTTCAAGCTTCCATGCCATTGCAAAGCAAACCATAGGCGGGCTTGCGCAGGGAATGGAAATCAAACCTCCCGTGCTTTTTGAAGGCGGTCCTTTGACTTTCAATCCTTCGCTTGTAGGGGTGTTTCAAAAACGTCTTGGAATTTCTAGTTCACAGGTTTTGGTGCCAAAGCATTCCGAGGTTTTGGTTGCGTGGGGCGCAGCGCTTTCTGCAAGCACCATGTACAAAGACAAAAAAAGCGGCTATAGCAAAGAAAAAAGTCTTAATGCTCTTGAAAATTTTTCCACAGGAAAAGAAAATAAAAGCGAAGAAGATATGCCACGTTTTTTTAAAGATGAAAATGAAAAAAATGAATTTATACGCAGGCATCCTCTTTTCAGCGGCAGCTATCCGCAACCAGAAAAAGATTCTGTTGTCAGAGCGTATTTGGGCATAGATGCAGGCAGCACAACCACAAAATTTGTGTTGTTAAACGAAGATGAAGAGGTTATAGACAGCTTTTATTCCGGCAACCAAGGCGACCCGCTTGTTGTGCTGAAAAGCGCATTGATTCAGCTCAATGAACGCTACAAAGAAGCTGGCGCAAAGCTTGAAATTTTAGGCGTTGGAACAACGGGCTATGGCGAGCTTTTATTTTACCGCGCGCTTCGCGCTGATTACCATACCGTAGAAACGGTTGCGCATGCAAAAGCAGCAAAAAAAATATGTCCGGATGTGAGTTTTATTTTAGATATCGGCGGCCAAGACATGAAAGCCATTTCAATGGCAGGCGGCGTGGTCACAGGCATAATTTTGAATGAAGCCTGCTCAAGCGGATGCGGCTCTTTTATAGAGACGTATGCTCGCAGTCTTGGCATTAAAACGGAACAAATTGCAGAAATGGCGTTTCGCTCAGAGAATCCCTCAAAGCTTGGCAGCCGCTGCACAGTGTTTATGAATAGTTCCATAATAACGGAGCAAAGAGATGGCAAAAAGCCCGAAGATATTATAGCAGGAATTTGCCGCTCCATTATAGACAATGTTTTTACAAAGGTTATACGTTTGCGAAATCTGGATATTTTGGGCAAAAAAATTGTGGTGCAAGGCGGCACATTCAAAAACGACGCTGTATTGCGCGCATTTGAGCAACACACGGGCTTAACTCCCGTCCGCCCGGAACGTCCTGGTGAAATGGGCGCCATAGGCATTGCGCTTTTAACCAAAGAACGCATGGAGAGCGGATAAGAAACATGAGAAAATCGCTTCTATTGCTTGTAATTTGCATAGCTTTTACCTCTGCTTTTGCTCAAAATTTGGGGCTTCGCTATGGCATAGGTGTAGGAGCTTTGCGCGACCATAAAGCATTGCAATCTCTTTCTTTTGGACCAAAAGCCATTAGGCTTTATCCTTCTATTTCAACTAGCGCTGGCGTGGTATTTGTTGCAGAAGAAAGTTTTTTTAATGTTTACGAAATGCAATATACTTTGTATAGGTCTCACGGCATATCAATACAAAAAACAGGAATGGATTTTGATGAGCTGCACGAAGCCGGAGCTGTTCTGCATTCTTTAGAGCTTCCAGTCCTTGCGCGTTTTAATTTTGGCTCTGTTTATATGGAAGCCGGACCTCAATTCGGCTTCAATATCCATGCCAAGATTTACACGAACAGAGAGCTTAAAATACCCGATGTCAATACTTTTGCGTTTGGGCCAAGTTTTGGCGGCGGAATAAGCAGGAATAATATTTTGCTTGGTATTCGCGGGCATTTTGGCATGCTTGAGTATGCTAAAAAAACGAATGGATATCCATTGGCAGTGCAAGCAGCATTTACTATATTATTATTATGAAAAAGTACATCTTCCCTACCACAATAGCTTTTCTTTTCCTTGCTTGCAGTAGTAGCAACCCAAACACTAAAAGAGAAGTACTCCACATCCCAGTAGATATGCCAGATATATGCCAAAATGTGGATTTTTACATAAATAAGGATATGCGGAAAGACTGTGGCGTAAGACCTGTGCGCTACCAAGCATACCGCAACGTGCCCATGCAAAGACATTTGATAAATCCAAATCAAGCCTCACTTGTGAAAACCGGTGATAGAATTGAAATTCGTTTTCCAAACACATTCCCAGTTCGGCTGGACTCATCGCAAATCTCTGGTGTTGCATTTAGTGATTCAAAACGACTATCGAAAATCCAAAACACAATGGATTACAAAGAATTTTACACTGAGCAAAGCGAACGGTACAAACTGTTCAAACTCACAATACCCGCTGATTCTGATCCCCAAACAGAAAATTACCTGTGCTTTAGAGTTCCAGAACCAAAAGGAAGCGACAGAACTCGTTCCGTAGCCATGGGTACGCAAATGGAAATGCTCCCCTGCGAAACCTTGGATGAGTTAGTCAATAAATACGCTAAATAAACTCGCCAGTTCTATATCTATAATGGCTTGGATCATTACAATCTTAGCGGTTGTCTTTGTAATAGCGGCAGCAGGGGCTAAGCTGAGAGCTAGCAGGCGTTATAACCTGCCTTTGGAAAATCCAGCGCTTTCGCTTGCAATATTAAAGGAAAATTTGCTGGAAAACTCAAATGAACATAGTTTGCAAAAATTAAAAGAATTTGCCGCCTCGCAAAATTTGCTTCTCCCAAAAGAAGCCTACCCTGTAGGCAAGGCTCCCAGCATTGAGCAAGATGATTCCCTGTTTTTAATTCAAGCTACATGGCTAGATTCCTTGATTCCTCTTGAATTTAGCGAAGAGCCTCAAACAGAAAAAAACTTGATAAACGGTATTTTGCGGCTTTACAGCGACAAAGCAATTTTTCAAGCTTTGAAAACTTTGCAAGAAAAATTCCCTTCTGAAAAAAACAAGATTTTGGAGCAAGATTATAAAAAGCTTTGCGAGCTGAGAGACGGCAGCAAAGCGGATTACAATTCTCTGGAAAAATTGAGAATGGAAAAAGAGAAATGGGAAAAGCTGGCACGCGAGTAGCTATAATTCTGCTGGGAGTTATTGGCTATGCGCTCACAATGGCTCGTACTGTAAGTTTTTGGGACTGCGGAGAATATATTGCAGCTTCCAACATTCTTGGCATTCCGCACCCGCCAGGAAATCCGCTTTTTGTTTTGCTTGGGCGCGTTTTTATTTTGCTGTTTGGCTGGATAAATGGTCCTGCTTTTGCCGTTAATTTGATAAGCGCCATAAGTTCAATTTTCTGCTGTCTGCTGATTTTTGAAATTACTGTTAAAATTTTGCCAAAGGAATTTGAAAAGCGAAATCTATTTGGATTTTTCGCAGCATCAATTTCTCTCTTTGGCAACACCTTCTGGTTCAACGCAGTAGAAGCCGGAGCTTATGGAATTTCAATGCTGATAATAATGCTTCAAATTTATTTAATCTTAAAATGGAATGAAACTTATGAATCAGTTGAGAGTGGAGAGTTGAGAGTTGAGAGTTGGAAATCTTGGAAATATCTGCTTTTTATATTGTATATATCTTTTTTAGGGCTTGGCTTCCATACATTCTGCATACTACCCTTACCCGCAATTTTCATATATGTACTTATAATCAAACTCAAACACCGAAAAAAACTATTCTCAACTCTCAACTCTCAACTCTCAACTCTCAACTCCTTAATACTCACCGCTATACTATTAATCTCCCTCGCTCTCTCCGTTCAGCTTTACCTGCCAATTCGTTCTTCTACCGAGCCGCTTATGAATCAAAACAACCCTGCAAAAATTGAAAATTTTTGGGATGTGCTTAACAGAAAGCAATACGGCGACATGAATATGTTTGAACGGGCTTTGTATCGCAGAGGCGCGCTTATAAATCAGTTTGGGTTTTCAGAGAATATCGGCTACCTAGGCTACCATTTGAATCAATGGGTTCCAGCTCCTTTGGGCGCACAGACACTAGGAACCTGGGGTGAAAGCAGATTGGAAAAAATGCAGTTTTTTCATAGGATTATTTTTCAGTTTTTGATTATTGCCGTGTTTGCAGGCGTATGGATGTTCAGAAAAAATCCAAGCGCAATGCTGATAACTGCAATGTTTCTTTTGAGTTCTGCCGGGCTTGTTTTTTATTTGAACATGGCAGACGGCACAAAGCTGGAAAGCTACAGGGCAAAGCAATGGAACTCAGAAATAAAGGAATTGAGAAAACTTGTTCCCAATTCAATTCCAAATTTAACCGATATTTCCAAAGTAAATACAGCCCTGTCTTTTTATGCCTCTATTCCAGAAGAAACACGGGAAAATTGGCTAAAAATCGCCTCTGCAGCCGAAGGATTGAGAACTTTTTTAGCTTGGAACGAAGCCTTGAAAGAGCATGGCAAAAAAATGCCTTTGCCGCCAAAAGCTGTTCACAGAGATGTGAGAAACCGAGATTACTTTTTTACGCCCGCTTTTCTGTTCTTTGCGATAATGAGCGCTATTGCCTGCTCAGCGGCATTTCAAAAACTAACGGGAAGAGCAGAGAGGTTTGCAACGCTAGGGCTTATGTTTGCATGGACAATTCCTTTTGCCTGCAATTTTGAAGCCAACAATCGCTCAAAAGACTTTATTGCCCGCGACTTTGCCATGAATGTTTTGAACAGCGTTCCGCAAAACGGCATTTTAATAACCTATGGCGATAACGATACTTTTCCGCTGTGGTATATGCAGATGGCTGAGAACTACCGCACGGATGTAGTTGTGATAAACGACGCTTTGGCTTATAGCGATTGGTACAGGGAGCAGGTTTTGAGAGCGTATCCAAAGTTAATGGAAAACGAACAATGGATAATGGACAGCGAGAGAGATTTTATTTATAAAATTATAGATAATAATTGGCCTGAGCGGAGCGTTAATTTTATGCTTGGAGCAAAGCCAGAAGATTATGAGGAATTTTCTGAAAACATGCATTTGATTGGGCTTGTTAGGAATTTGGGCATGGAAAAATCCGCGGCAGACTCGTTTTTGCTTGCAAACTTAACAGCAAACTATAGCTATTCCGAACTCAAAGCCAGAGGCCAAGAGGCTAACGAACAGACCATGCAAATCTACAAATACCTAGCAAATATTGCTTTGAGAAAAGAACCAAACGAAGAGCAAAGGAGTGTTTTGCAAAAATTAATTGTTAATTAAAATTATCCTTTCCATAAAGCGGTCAAACAAAAACGAGGTGTCAAGCGGTCCTCCTTGAGCCTCGGGGTGAAACTGAACCGAAAACGAAACGCCGTAATCTAATCCCTCGTTTGTGCCATCGTTAACATTGACAAAGGAGCTTTCGCTGGCATCGGCAGCAACAGCATATCCGTGATTTTGGCTGGTGATATAAACCCGCCCCGTAGCCATATCCTTAACCGGCTGATTTGCACCCCTGTGCCCGAACTTCATCTTATGCGTTTTAAAACCTTTGGCAATTGCTAGCAATTGATGCCCCAAGCAAATCCCCAACATCGGTACCCCGCTTTTTTCCAGCACGCTAATCGTTTCTATTATCCCGGCATTTGCCGGGTCTGCAGGATTGCCGGGACCGTTTGAGAGAACAATCCCCGAAGGCTTTATGCTTAAAATCTCCTCAGGCGTTGCATCATAACCAAACCGCACAACTTTGCAATCACGCCTTAAAAGAGCATCCTCAATTCCGTCTTTAGCACCAAAGTCAAAAAGAGCTATAGTATTTACTGTGCAACCGCTAGGAGTATCCTTACTGTCCCTATTCTGCGAAACCCGCATAACGGGTTTTATTACCGCATAGCGAGATGCATCCGCACGGTCTTTCTCTGTGGGCTTTGCGTAAGTAATTTTGCCATTCAGCACACCGCTGCTTCTAATGATTTTGGTGAGCATTCGCGTATCTATTTCGCAAAGCCCGGCGATGCCTCTCTTTTTTAAGAGGGCGTCCAAGCTTTCAATGCTTCGAAAATTAGATGGCAGCTTGCAGGGGTATTTGACGATATACGCAGCGAGAGCGACCATCTTTGATTCAAAGTCTTCTGGTATCACGCCGTAATTGCCGATGAGCGGAAATGTCTGCAACACGATTTGCCCGCAATACGACGGGTCCGTAAGGGTTTCCAAATACCCTGTCATTGCAGTTGTAAAGACAATCTCGCCAACGGTTTCTACTTCTGCTCCAAAGGATTTTCCCTTAAAGACCATGCCGTTTTCTAAAATTAAGTATGCTGTTTTCATATTGTAAATCCTGAAAATTTTGCCTCCAAGGCATTTAGAGAAATGTTGATTTGTGAAATTTTGCAGAGAGAGTAGTTTAGTCTAGGCTCATTCGGGAGCCTTAGCGTGAGGCTGTTACACCCATTCCTAAACATGAAAGGGAATATAGAAATATTTTGGAGCCTTGTCAAGGGAAGAAATGTTTTTTTCATTGTTTTTGGCTATTTTTCTATATTCTTGCAATGCAAGCTTGCTTCTCCCTTATTTTTTCCATAGCTACCCTCTTTCTTGTCAATGCCTGCTCCAAAAGTTCTGACAGTTCTGGCGAAAGTTCCAAAGCGGTGCATTTTAGCATTGAATATGCGGATGACAGCAAGGTGCTGAAAATAAAAAATGCGCCTGATTTGGTTTTAAAAAAAGATGATTTGCCCCTTAAAAGAGTTGCCGTGCTTTCTAAAACTGCAATCGCTTTTATGGAGAAGCTAGACCTGCTGGATAAAATTATAGCCGTTGAAAATCGTGATTATATTTACAGCGAAAAAATGCAACATCTAATAGATTCTCTGGAAATCCCCGAAGTAGGCGGCGGTTCTTCGCTTGATATGGAAAAATTGCTAATGCTAAAACCCGATATGGTTTTCACATTTGGAACAGGCTCGCATATTCACGATGACTTGCACAAACTAAACGCTGCAGGACTGCCAGCGGTTTTAATGTCTGAATGGATGGAAAACCACCCTTTGGCAAGGCTTGAGTGGATCAAGGCTGTGGCAGTTTTATTTGGCAAAGAAAAAGAAGCGGATTCCATTTTCAGCGAAACCTCTAGCAGATACAACTCGCTTAGCAATCTGGCAAAAAATGCAAAAAGCAAGCCAATCGTTTTAACGGGCTACCCCAACGGCTCCGAGTGGGCTGCTGGCGGCGGAAAAAGCTATTTTGCAAAATTGCTGGAAGATGCCGGAGCGGTTTATATTTTTAATAATTTTTCGCAAACGGGAATTATGAATTTGAATTTGGAATATGCCCTGCTAAAAGGCGTTAATGCAGATTACTGGCTACACCCAAGTTTATGGAACAGCCGCGCGGAAGTTCTTGCCAGCGAGCCTCGCATTGAAATACTGAAAGCTTGGGAAAAGAACGCAGTATATCAAAATTCCCTGCGCCAAGGCAAAAGAGGCGCCGCCGATTTTTACGAATCCGGCATTGCGCAACCCGATGAAATTCTCTCCGATTTAATAGGAATTTTTCACCCAGAAATTTTACCTAAACGCAATTTTCTATACTATGTTAAAATATTATGATTGTATTTTTGTATATTGCAGTCGGAGGTTATTATGGCAATTAGGTTTAATATGAACAAAGAAAAGGCAATTGAATGCGTTCTTTGGCTCATTGAACGTGGCGAATCCAATATGTACAATATATGGAAAATGCTTTTCACTGCCGAGAAGTACAGCTTGAATAATTACGCTTCTCCTATAACAGGCGATGTATATCGAGCCATGAAGCACGGCACTGTGCCACGTAAATTATATGAAATTGCCAATAGCAATACGCCAACGCAAGGAGACGGATTTTATAGAGACGGCAATACTCTAATCAGAAAGAAATGCTATGAAAGCGGATGGCTTTCTGATTATGATCTTGTATCTTTGCAAGTTGGATTCAATGAATATAATGGCTTGACCTTCAATCAAGTTGAAAAGAAGAATCATAAAGAAAAGTGCTGGAAAAAGAATTATGCAAAAAATGCAAGCAAACCTATACCATTTGAAGACATTATTGAGAAAAAATGGGTACTTGAAGAGCTAAGAGGAATATCTCACCGCATGGTATTGTAAAATGACCGCTATCATATGCAAGCAACAAGCTTGCCGATAGTTTCAGCAAGCGATAATTCTTTCCACGAGCCGCTATTAATGCCAGAAAACCCGAATGCGCCTCTAATGCCAAATCCGCTCAAATTCAGCATTTTATCCACTCCCTACTAGCCACTCCCCAGCAAAGTTAATCAGCACTTACATTATTTTGTATATTTTAATTATGGAAAAAATCGCCGTTATAAGCAAAGTTAAAAGGAGTATTTTTGAAGCTTCAAAATCTGAATGGGATCCAAAAAATCCAGAAGACAGGATTTTGCTTCGCAAATTTATTGATACTCGCCCTAAAAACGTTCCCCTTACCGATGAAGAAATTCAGGAAGAGGTTAATATGGTAAGATATGGGAATAAACAAGGATTATGCATAAAATAATTATTGACGCAAATTTATGGATTTCTTTTCTTATTGGTAAAAAACTAAAAAGTTTAGAAAATTTATGTAAAAATGAAAATATTTTTATAATAGTTTCCCAAAAAATTATAGAAGAATTTATTGATGTAAGTTCTCGGGAAAAAATAAGAAAATATGTAAACCAAAAAGATGTTGGTTTAGCTTTAAAAGTACTTAACAAATTTAAGAGAAATATAGTCGTTGAAGATGTTTATGTTCCAAAATTGACAGATCCTAAAGATTTATATTTATTCTCTCTGGCTAAAGCTGCCGAAGCAGATTTTTTACTTACCGGCGATAAAGGTCTTTTAGCTTTAGGAAAATTTTACAAAACAGAAATAGTTTCATATTCCGAATTTATAGCCAGACTTGGAGAACAGGAGCAAGAGGAATAGCCAATATAGTCTCACATGGAGACTCTACCTTGGTAAAAAACAAAGGTTAAAATATTATGATTATTGTTATTTTGATTTCAGCACTCGCTCTAGCTTACCTAAGTTTGATGCTATACCTGTGGACAGGATTGCTAAAAACTAGCCGCTTGCCGCTTGCCGCTGACCGCTTGCCCACTGTTTCCATCATCATCCCCATGCGCAACGAAGAAGCATTTATTGAAACAACTTTGAATGCCTTGAATGCGCAAAAATATGCGGGGGAATGGGAAGCAATAATTGTAAATGACCGCTCTACGGATAAATCGCCAGAAATTGCGCGGGCTTTTTGCGAAAAAAATGAAAATTTTTCTGTTATAGACGTTCCGCAAAATTCGCCGCAAATAGCCTCGCCAAAAAAAAGAGCCTTGAATACAGGCTTTTTAGCTGCTAAAGGCGAATTTTTGCTAATTGCGGATGCCGATTGCGTGCCGCCGCCAAACTGGCTAAATTCAATGGCGGCTTGTTATGCAAACGGAGCTTCCGTTGTGCAGGGCGCAAAAGCAAACAATGGCGGAGGGAGTTTTTTGCATGCGTATCAAAAGCTGGAAACTCTCGGCTTTACCTTGATTGAAGCAGCAGG
>WRMM01000038.1 GCA_009777135.1 Candidatus Fibrimonadales bacterium | reverse complement strand
TCCCGTTCCACTCACTGTTCCCGTTGAGTAGCTGTTGGCGATGGTACCGCCGTTTAATCCCGCCACACCGCCGACAGACTGATCGCCCTTGATGTAAAAATCAACAACCCCTACATTCTTGACCGTGCCGCCAGTGCCTACATAGCCAAACAAGCCTTGCCTGCTGCTGGCGAAGCTGATATCGCTGGTGATGCTGATATATATGCCAGAAACCTCATGCCCCTTGCCGTCAAAGGTGCCGCTGAAAGAACGAACAAAATTTCCAATCGGAGTCCAAGATCTCAACCCACCAGTATCTTCGCCCCAACTCTCCCAACCTACAGTATTGTTCAGCACAATATTCGCACCAAGATTAATCGTCTTCCCATTAAAACCATTGCCCTCATTCACCAATTGAGCTAAACCCGCCAATTGCTCAGCGGTAGTTATAGTGAACTCAGTATCAGTAGTGTTATACCAAGCAGTATTTGTCGTGCCGTTCCAAACGCTAGCCCATGCCACTGAAGCGGCAAACGTTACCGCTACAAACGTTTTTGTAAACCTGTTTTTCAAAACATCATTACTATGCTTAACAATGAAGTTGCAACAACTACTACTGTAATTTTTCATGTCAGTTTCTCCTTATGTGAACTCGTGGACACCGAGAATTTGGTATCAAAAACTTTTTCCAGTTTCTCCAAAAATTTACCAAATCTCTCTTTAATTTCTTCCTCGGTATAGTATTTTATATCAATTGAGTATTGAAGAAAATTTTTAAGATGCTTTATCTTGATATCGGCAATGCCTTTTAAAGATGTATATTTATTTACTTCGAAAAGTAAATAAAAAGAACTCAAAAACCATATTACGCAAAAAGAAAATTGAAAAATCTCATTTCCTTTAAACTCATTACTTTGAAATAAACTTTGAAATAACATTACTGTAAAAAATAATATCCCAAAAATAGAAATTACCACAAGTGTCGTATACTCGCCATTTATTTTATAGAGAAGCTTTCTATCCTTGATTTTGCTAGCAGCTTCGTTGGCTTGAATCTCAAATGTTACAAGTTCCCAACTAAAATTTTGACTTACTTCAATGATTTTGCTTGGTATCCTTTCATAAAACACATTAATATATGCAGCTATTTTAAAAATTTGATTTAAATTATCATGAATTTTCTGAACCGAAAAACAAAGTATCAAATTGGAAATAAAAAAAATAGTTCCGCAAATGAAATAAAGCATCATATCATCTAATATATGAGGTGCTCCAAAAATTACCAAAATACCGCCCCAAATAAGCAAAATTATATGAGTAGTTTTTTGAGAATGTTCGTAAAAAAAGCTGATTCTCTGATTCATTTCTGCTCTCAAATATTGCAATTCTTGATTCATCTCACTCTTTCCTCCAATTTGCTGATACTGCTGTTAACCGCCAACCCCGCCAATTGCTCAGCGGTACTTATAGTAAACTCGGTATCCGTTCCGTTATACCAATCCGTATCCACCGTGCCATCCCACACGTTAGCCCACGCCATAGAAACGACAAACGCTATCGCTACAAACGTTTTTGTAAACCTATTTTTCATAGAAAACTCCTTTTTAATTTAAGCGATTTATACGATATTCCTATATCACGAATATGCCTTTTTATAAAATATAACGCTATTAAGTCTGCTAGGAAAAAAAATAATATTGATAAAACAATACTTGCCAAATACCACCAGAATAAAAATTGTATGCCATAAAGTATTGTAATAGGAATAATAGCGAGAACAGAAAATAAAAACACAATTAAAAATGAAAAGGATATTAATTCCATCATGAATGATAAATCACTATACATATATACCCCGCTGTTCTTTTCGGCATTTGCAATTTTTCTAGACCATATTTGGATCCCTAAAATAAAATTGTCGCTATCATCATGGTCAAACATGAATGCATAAATAGGTTCAGGAAAACCCTTTTTATTAATTAATATTTCCTCAAACACTTTTCTATAGGTTGTTTTTCTGAAAGTGAAATACAAAACTTTTCCTATAAAATCAAATTTGTTATATATACTCTCATTCTCTTGTAATTCCCATATTTTCTTTGGATTGTCTTTATATTCCTTTTTAACTATTTTTTTTGTATTTTCAAGAAAATATCGATAACCGACTTCATTAATTCCTTCAAGAAAAATACTTATTATTACAACGGCTACAATAAAAGTCATAATAGCAAAAGAAGGGCTAATATTTTTTAATTCATTAAGAAATTGCAATTCCTCATGTAAAGCAATTTTTTCAAGTAAAATAAAATAATTAACAATAACAAAAAAATTGATTATACAACTTGCTCCAAAAGTCCAATAAAAACGTTGTAATAAAAACGATAATGCTTCCATAAACTCTCCTACGTCTGTTTTACCGCCTTTGCGGTGGGTATTGTATAGCTCGAAGCAGCAACGCACACCACCGCTAACACGTTCATAAACTTGCTTTTCATAGAAAACTCCTTTAAAATTCTGTTGCCCAAATCAAACATAACACCCCAAATTTAACTTAATTTTCGCCTTTTGTCAATGTTTGTCATCGTATTGTAATCAACAATCAACCCAATTTTTCAGCATAGGCAATTCAAAAATATGCCCTTTTTACGCAAATTTAAGCGTTTTTTGCAAAAATTTCCATTTCCAAGTGAATAAATCAGCGTTTTTTACTGTCATCAAATTGTATAGTTAAGGGGGGTTGCGACGTAGCTAATTTATTCGCTTGGGACAAGGAACATGGGACAAGCGATGTGCGAATCTACGTTATTTGGGATATGATTTTTAAATATCATGTCCCATGTCCCAGCCAATGTAGCTTTGCATATCGCTTGCTCCATATCCCAGCCAACGCAGCTTTGCATGCCGCTTGTTCCATGCTCCAGAGCGTTAAGTTTGAATTAATCAGCAATAGCTATAGATGCGCTGCAGAGCAATATTTATCAGCTACATCGCTAATTTCTTCCACAGACATGCCTACGCATAAATTTTTCTTACGCCATTCCGTGTAATCAAAAGGCTGACTTATTCCAAGCCCATCGACCAAGCATTTAATCCCTTTGTCCAACAAAACCGTGCTATTCATCAAGCGCTTTCCATTTCGCTATCGCATCTTTTTTAGATTCTAAAATATTTTGACTATTCTCGTATTCCAAAATATACGACCATACAAGGTCAATTTTATTATTTAAAACAAGTTTTTGAATATATAGTTTTGCAAGCGTTTCTAATATTATTATCTGCTCCGTTTGAGAGTCAAACGGGCGGTTAAAACAGCAATTATCCAAATATACTTTCATGCTTTGGAGAATATAGTAAAATGCAGATTTACTTTGCTGGGGAGTGGCTAGTGTTATGCAAATGTTCCATGTTACAGCTTCCCGTTGCTCGCAAAATAAAGGGTCTAAGCTACGCATGGGAGAGGAGCCATTTCAGCACATTCAAACGATTTATGCCTTTGTTAATGCCGCTCCCATAATCCATGGTCAGCAGGTATTTGGGATAATTGTCCCTGATTTCTTCCAGTGATGCCAATTCACGGCGCAAGGTATTTGGATCTCCCAGCACGCTCCATGCAACTTGATAGTACTCTATTTCTCCGCCAGCTTGCGTAGCTACAAAATCAACCTCTATTGCCTCTCTGCTTTTAACTTTTCCCACGCACACCTGATACCCTCGGCGCAAAAGTTCCAAATAAACTATGTTTTCCAAAGCCCTGCCAATATCAGCATCTTGCCTTCCAAGCAATGCTGTTCGCAAGCCTATGTCTGCGGCATAATATTTGGCATTGGATTCTAAAATTCTTTTGCCTTTTATATCATATCGCTCGCATTTATACATAAGATAGCTGTCTAGCAGGCCTTTCACGTAAGTATTGAGAGTTGTTGGCGATATATCTATGCCGGAGCTTTTCAATTTTCTCTGCACGCCAAGCAAAGATGTTTCGTTGCCTATATTGTCAAATAAAAATTTAATCACCTCGTCCAGTCTGGCTGTATCGTCTATTTTAAGCCTTTGTACTATATCTTTTTGCACAGTATTTTTATACACCGAGTCCAACAAATAATTATTTATCATTTCTCGCTCATGGTTAAAAGCTATGGTTTGCGGAAAACCGCTTTCACGGGTATATTGCTCATATTTGTCTTGCAAATTATCCGCATTGCCACCAGTTCCATTGACATATTCTTTGAATGACAGGGGTTGCATTTTGATTTCTATGTATCTGCCGCCAAAAGAATTTGCCAAATCGCTTGAGAACATATAGGCATTGGAACCCGTTAGATAAACATTTGCATTATCTTGCAATCGCAGGGTGTTCGCAAGCCGCTGCCAATTATCAAGCAGCTGTATTTCATCCAGAAAAATGTATGTTTTTTTGCCTTTTGCCAACTTGTCCGTGATAAAGTCAAGCAAAATCCCATAGTCTTCAAGCAGTTTTGATTTATTGTTCAGTTTAAGCCCGATTTGCCGGGTTTGCATTTCATCTTCAAAATTAATCGCTATAATCTGCTCTGGCTTCACGCCCGTTGTTTTCAAATATTCCTGAAACAATTCAAACAATTTGGATTTTCCGCAACGCCGCACGCCCGTGACAATTTTAACCAAATCCATTTGGTTCTGCCAAAGCTTAAGCTTTTCCAAGTATTCGGGGCGGTCTATCAACTTTATCACATTGGATAATATAGTAAATTTTGCATTTTTATCCAATATGCGTGATTTATTTTTTTATCCCAATGAATTTCAACAAAGCATCCATTCCCAAACCAGCAAATCCGCATTTTTCTATATTCCACCTTGATGACAGAAAATCCAAAAACTCCATGGATAGTAACCAAATACCCGCAATTAGCTAAACTAGCTGTGTGGATTGGGCTTATCGTGCTCATTTATTGGCTGAGTTCTTTCTTTTTGCTCATATTTTTAACATTTATATTTGCATTTTTGCAATACAGAGCCAGCGAAAAATTTAAGGGCAAAATCAAAAATCGCTCGCTTAGAACATGGCTGATTGGCTTGGCGTTTCTGGTTCTAATCAGCGGAACCATATATTTTGTTACAACAGAAGTTAAAAAACAAACCATATCTTTCTTTGAAAATTTTGAAAAATACATAGAAGCCGTAGATGCGCAGATAAATACGCTTGCAGAATCTTCTCCCGTTTTAACCCAAATGCTAATAGACATGCAGCATTCCGCGCATCCGGAAACCCACACCGTAAAATCGCCAACCCTGCTGGCTCTGCAGCGCATCTTTGATTTGCCCACTGCGGAAAGCAGCGGAAATATAAAGAAAAATTTGACTACGGTATTTCTTTACTCGGGAAAAATGGTAGGCATAGCCAGCTCATTTTTACTATCCCTGCTATTCTCATTTTTAATCATTTTAGACTATCCCCGGCTCACTCACGCTATCTCAAAATTTGAAAAATCACGCTTTGGTTTTGTTTTTCAAGAAGTAAAACCTGGCATTGTGCAGTTTGCAAGAACCGTAGGGCGCGCTTTTGAGGCTCAATTCTTTATAGCCTTGCTGAACAGCTCTTTGACATTTATTGTGCTTTTGATGCTTGGAATAGGAAAATACTCGGCATTTTTGATTTCAATAGTGTTCATTTGCAGTTTTATACCAATAGCAGGCGTATTTATATCTTCCGTGCCCATCTGCATGATATCTTTGCAGCAAGAAGGCGGGCTTGTCTTAATGTTTGCGGCAATAGTCCTAATAACTTTTATACACATGATAGAGGCATATATTCTGAATCCGCGCATTTACGGCTCCCACATGCGCCTGAACCCCGTTGTTGTTTTGGGTATTTTAACAATATTTGGAAAATTATTCGGCCTGTGGGGATTTGTCTTAGGAGTCCCGCTTTGCACATGGTTCTTTAAGGAAGTTTGTTTGCAAGAAAAAGAGTGATTTGTTCTGCGAATTTCGCTCAAAAACGCCGAAACTGTCAACATTTGTTTGCAAAATGCGTTTTTTTTGCATTTTTAAAATTTTTTTTGCTCTGAAAATCGTCTAATGTATAAACAACATGGGAGATTGCTATGAAAAAAGCATATTTTTGCATTGACGGATTTTCGTTCAAGCGTATAAACGATTTTTATCGGTATGAGCACAGAAGACGCTCTAGATTGAATATAGCCTCTATGGAAACATATTTGCGTTATGAGATACAAAGCAGGTTTGAGTGGGAAAGCGATTCTGGGAACCTGGAAATAGAAAAGCATTATTACTATCCAAGCGAAAGCCCGCTAAAGGGATTTTACAGAAGCGATGTTAAGAATGCTATTTTGAATTTTGAAAAAAATCTGATGGAGCTTGGATATATTGTTCATTATGCCCGCCAAGGCGATATAAACCCAAAACCAAATGAAAATTTATTTTCCGACTGGGTGGTGGCCAATGAACTCCGAAAATACGATGTTTTTGTTTTGCTTTCTACTCAAGGGCAACATGCGGGCATTCTGCGGCAAGCCAGGCTATGCAATGTTCCCAGCATATTGATAGGCTGGGAATCTGCCTGCAGAAATTCATTTGGAGAGCGAAGCCGCTGGAAAACCGATAAAACTCTGGTTGGGTATGCAAACGCTTACTGCGCGCTAGAAAAAACGCTTAATCGGCCCAGAAGAAAAAACCCGTTTACAGACATTATGTTTGAAAATTTCAATTTTTGCATCCCAGCTTCACGCGTTCAATATCCGCAAGCATCATCATACGGCACAAGGCTTTGAAGTCAACTTTAGCGTTCCAGCCTAAAACTTTTTTTGCTTTCTCTGGGTTGCCTATAAGCACTTCAACTTCTGCAGGCCTGTAAAACTTGGGATTAACTCTAACAATGGTTTTTCCTGTTTTTTTATCAATGCCCGTCTCATTGTCTTCGCTTCCTTCCCATTGCAAATCAAAATCGCAGTGCTTGCCCGCTTCTTCAACAAATTCCCGAATGCTGTGAGTTTCGCCTGTGGCAACAACATAGGTATCGGGCTTGCTGTGCTGAAGCATTTTCCACATCATCTCCACATAATCGCCAGCGTATCCCCAGTCGCGCTTTGCATTGAGGTTGCCCAGTTCCAGCGGTTCGTTGGTTTTTCCTGTATAAAGTTTCGCAAAATGAGAGGTGATTTTTCTTGTGACAAATTCCTTCCCTCGCATTGGGCTTTCGTGATTAAATAAAATACCAGAACAGGCAAACACATTAAAGCTTTCGCTGTAATTCACGCACATCCAGTGCGCCATTAATTTTGAAACGCCATAAGGTGAGCGAGGGTAAAAAGGAGTGTTTTCCGATTGCGGAATTTCTTGAACCTTGCCGAACATTTCAGAGGTAGAAGCTTGATAAAAACGTGTTTTCGGAGAAAATTCGCGAATTGCCTCAAGTATGTATAAAACGCCAATTCCATCAGCTTGGGCAGTATAAATCGGTTCTTCCCATGAGGCAGCAACAAAACTTTGCGCAGCTAAATTGTAAAATTCATCGGGCTGATATTTTTTCAATAACCTGCAAATATTTGAAAATTCCAGCAATTCAAAATCCAATAGCTCAATCTGCTCAAAAATCCCATGTTCTTTGAGCTTTGAAAATGTATCTGTAGCCCCTCTGCGATACAAACCCAAAACTCTATAGTTCTTTTCAAGCAAAAATTTTGCCAAATAACCGCCATCTTGCCCAGTTATCCCAGATACCATAGCTATTTTTTTTTCATTAGACATAAAATTCTCCGTAAAGCAATGAATATAGTAAACGCTGATTAAGTCGCTTTGGGTTTTGGGTATGGGGTATAGGGTATGGGGAATTTCACAAAAAACGGCTTATATTCGCTAAAAACGGCATATTTTTGCATTGCCCATACCCCAAACCCTATACCCCATACCCAAGCATTGAGTTAATCAGTGCTTACTATAGAAAATATCTACCTCGATGACAATTTTTCTATCTTACCATCCCCGTGAGAATACAGAAATTAAAAATTTATGGTTTTAAGTCCTTTGCGCAAAAGGTGGAAATCCTGTTTGAAGGAAACGGGCTTACGGCTATAGTTGGACCTAACGGGTGCGGCAAATCCAATATAGTAGATGCCATTCGCTGGGTTATGGGAGAACAGCGAGCCGGATTGCTTAGAATGGATAAAATGCAAGGGGTTATTTTTTCTGGAACAGAAGATAGGCCCGCCATGAACATGGCTGAGGTTTCGCTCATAATTGAAAATAACCGCGGACTTTTGCCCTCCGAATATACCGAAGTAATGATAACCCGCAGAGCGTTTAGCAATGGAGACTCCGAATATCTTATAAACAACCAGGAATGCAGGCTTGCAGACATAAGAAACCTCTTTGCAGACACAGGCATGGGAGCAAACTCATATTCGCAAATGGACCAAAGAATGGTAGATGGCCTGCTCTCAGACAGGGCAGACGAACGTCGCTCTATTTTTGAAGAAGCCGCAGGGGTTAGCAAATATAAAAAGCAGAGAAAAGACGCTGTTTCGCAGCTTGAAAGAGTTCAGGCAGACATGGAACGCATAGCAATAGACTTGCAATACGCAAAAAACCAGTTTCGGCAGCAAGAAAGAATGCTGGCGCGCGCGCAAGAACTTCGCAAATTTAAAGCCCGCCTGAAAGAACTTGATGTTTCAATTAGCCTTGGCAAATACATGGAAAGCAAAGCCTCTTTGCATGACTTTTCATCAACAAAGGCAAAAAGCGAACTGGAACTTAAAACATTCCAAACAAGATTGACCGAGCTAGAAACCAAAATAGAAGAAAAGCGGCTCTTAATATCCGATGACGAAGAAAATTTGAGAGAATGCGAAAGGCAGGTTTCCAACGTAAAAGAAGAAATCGCAAAACTGAACGAAGCATATATTTATCTGCAAAACAGAGAAAAAGAACTAGAAGAAAACAAAGAACGCTGCGAACATGAAATTGGCGAGAGCGAAAGCGGAATTTCTGCGCTGAGCGAAGAACTGCAAGTTTTGGAAAGCGAATCTATTCTGCAAGATACAAAGGAGCGCGTGGATAAACTGCGCGCAAGCCACAGGGAACTTTCCAACAAAAGACTGCAATTTGTTCAAGAAGAAAGCAAACTTAAAGGCATTTGGCAACGTTCCGATGCAGAAATGGAAATGCTTGCCGAGCGAGTTTCTCAGGCTTCAAAAGAAATTCAAAATCTAAACTCTAAAATTGAAGAACTTGAAACGCTCAAAAAAAATAAGGAAAACGAGTTTGGCGAAAGCAAAAGCAAGTCAGAAATTTTGCAAGAAAGGCAAAGCGTTTTGGCAAATGAAAAAGAAGATTTGAGCGAAAATCTGGAATCTTTGACAAACCAGAAAATAGAATCCATGTCTCGCGTTAACCGCTTGCGGTCTTGCACAGAAAACTGCGAATTTATTGACTACATAAATGCAGCAACCACAGACAAACTGAATATCTTGAAAGTAAATCTGGAAGAAGAAAGCGCAAAAGCAAATTCAATAAATTCCAAAATATCGGCGACAAAAGAAAAATTGCAAGAAACTGGCATTTTAATAACAAATCTTGCAGAAGAAAAGCAAAATGCAGATGCAGATGCGGTAAAAGCAAATTCCGAAGCGGAAATAGCCAAGGCTGCAATTTCTGCGCTAAAGGCTCAAAAAGAAAAAATTGAGCAAGACATTTCAAATTTTGAAAATCGCCTGCAAGAACTGAAAAATTCCAAAGATTCAAATACAGAGCTAAACATAGCGGCAACCGAGCTTAAAAAGGCAGAACAGGATTTTGAGCGCATAGATGCCGAGCTTAGAGAGCAGGAGCAGTTGCTTAATCAGCTTGTTGAAAAAGAAAACCGCGCGCGTTCAATTAAAGAAAAAATTCAAAACCTCAACAATATCCTTGTTTTGCGAAGCGGAGAGCTAACAGCAATAAAAGGCAAAAAAGAGCTTTTGGAAAATGAGCTTGAAGAGAAAGCTATTCAAATAGAGAAGCAGCAGGAACTTTTGACAAAAAAAGAGAATTTGCGAGACGCAGCCAGAGAAAAATACAGCGTTATGGGCGGCGATATAGAAGAGTGGCGAAGCGAGGTAAGGGGAATAAACAATTCGCTGCGAGAAAAAGAAAGAGGTTCTCACGAACTGGAACTTGCTATACAGGCTTCCACAACATCTTTAGACAGAATGAGAGAGCGTATTTTTCAGGAACATGAATTTGACTTGGAAAAAGAGCCTGCAGAGCAGAATTTTGCCCCTATATCTATAGACGAGCGGGATGCAAATGTTGAAATTCACGATTTGCGCGAAAAAATCAAGGCGATAGGCCCAATTAACGCCAACGCTGCTGAGGATTTTGAGGCTGAGCGCGAAAGAGTGCTTTCAATAGAAACCCAATACAATGATTTGAGCAAAGCCAAAGATTCGCTCTCCACAGCGATAGAAAGGCTAGACCAAGTGGCTAGAGACCGCTTTTTAGACACTTTCCGCAAAATTCAAAGGAATTACCAAGATGTTTTTGCGAGTTTAATGCCTGGGGGCGAGGCTTTGCTCTCCATGCAAAGCGATTTTGACCCCTTGGAAGCGGAAATAGAGATAAATGCCCGCCCAACCGGCAAAAAAATGCGAGGCGTCAGAGCCTTGTCTGGCGGGGAACGCGCTTTAACCGCAACAGCCCTGCTTTTTGCCCTTTACATGGTAAAACCCTCCCCATATTGCATATTAGACGAAATTGACGGCCCTCTGGACGACGCCAATATAGGGCGTTTTATGGGGCTTTTGCGCCGTTTTAGCCACCAAACCCAGTTTGTTGTTATTACCCACAACAAAAGAACAATGGCAGCTTCCGATAGGCTTTACGGGGTAACGCAAGAGATAAAAGGCATAAGCAAGGTTGGTTCCGTGCGTTTAGAAGACATAAATGTTTAAAAAAAAGCATTTTTTTCAATTTACCCTTTACAAATCTTTCTTTTTTTTCTATATTAGCTTAAATTACCCTTAAATGGAGATGTTAAATGAAAACTTTGCGTTTTGCTATTGTCGCAATAGCCGTATTGGGCAGCGTATCTGCTTTTGCAACCAATGCCCGTGTAGAATCTATGGGAAAGAATTCCAAATTTATTATGGATGATATTTCCATTTTCGATAATCCGGCAAATATCAGCTTGTATCCTAACTTTTTGATAGGTGAATTGGGCCACTATCTTTATCCCGAAGGCAGTGTAAGGACTGGTGAGAACAGAGATCCCCTTGACCCTTGGTTTGGCGGTATTTTCTCGCTAGACATTGGTGGCGGCAATTCTCTTTCTATTGCTGGCGTTCTTAATCGCAGAGACGAAAGATTATTAAAGTATTT
>WRMM01000037.1 GCA_009777135.1 Candidatus Fibrimonadales bacterium | reverse complement strand
AGATGGCGTTAAAACGTCGCGCAACTATTGGGAGCACATAATCCGCAATGAAACGGAATATGCAAGAATTGCCCAATACATACGCAATAACCCTATCTCATGGGGAAAGAAGCATTTGAATGTGATTTTCAATTTGTATATTTGGTAAAGGAATATTCCAAGACCCTTGACAGGAGTTCTGCCATAGAGCGCGCTATTGACGATTGTATTCGGCAGGATGTTTTGAAAAGATTTTTGGAGAATCAATTCACCCACGCCTCGCCTTGGCCAGAAACTGTTGCCAATATGCTTTTGCCTGTGTCCATGTTTCGGACGGAAATGGTTTGCCCTTCAAAGGCGCTTTTTTGAGCGATGGCGTTTATTTGAACAACAGACTCGCCGAATTTTGCAAAAAGCTTGACTACATCGCCTTCCTTGACTGCGTATGGAGTTGTCAAAGCATTGTCAACCAAAAGCTCGCTGGATCTCAGCGCACGAATTGCCGTTCTGCCTATGGCGTTTTCTGGTTTTTTTATGATTTTTCTTTTTTGAAAGGTTGTCTCTTGCCACACCATTTTAAAATCCTGCTCGCCAACCATTTCGCCTCTGCGAACATCTTTTTTCAGCTCTGCCACGTATTCAAAACGATGGATAACAAAAGGAACATTGTGCTTTGAAATTACTCTGTTGCCGTCAAAAATTTGAATGGTTGCCATCTCCTGCCCAATTCCTTTGAATTGCGGAGAGAGATTTATCAAAATTTTGCCGCCTCGCTCTGGGGTAGCCAAATTATTAGGGGCTTTTGGGGCAGAAAATTTCCAATCCTTGCCTTCTTGCAAATTTGCCGGCATTTGCGAACGAACTTCGCTTTGCAAAAGTTTTTTCAGCGAATCCGCAGACAGCAGTTTGGAGCGAGCAGTCACATCGCAGAATTTTGCCCCGTTAAAAACAACGTTTTCCCTGTTCGTAACAGATTTAATAAAAAAACCTTTTATAGCATTTTCCGTAATTCTGGTTTTGCGCCCAGGCGCCGCAACCCTGCCCACTTCCAAACCAGAAACCTTTTTAACAAGCGCGGCATCTCCTTTGATTTCCGCAATCTGCTCTAAGCGAATAGCCCCAGCCTCAACATCAGCCTTAGCTTTTAACGTAACAGAAACCTGCGCAGCTGCCGATATGCTGGCAAAGAATAAAATTATACCCCATACCCTATACCCCATACCCTAATTCCTACCTCTTCAAGCTATTTGCTGTTTGCAGCATTTCGTCGCTGGTGGTTATGGCTTTGGAACTTATTTCGTAGGCACGTTGCGCTACTATCATGTTCACCATTTCTTCTACCATTTGCACGTTTGAACTTTCTATAAACTGGTTTCTGAGGCTGCCAAAATTCTCTTCGCCTGGCAAGCCAATTATGGGCGCTCCGCTGGCGTCGGTCTGGCGGTAAATGCTTCCGCCGTCTGCTGACAGGCCGCTCGGATTTATAAATCTTGCAAGTTCAATTTGCCCCAAAGATTCCGATGTGGTTCTTCCCGGTCTTTCGCAAGTCGCTTCTCCGCCCTCAGATATAACTACATAAGTTGCATCGTCTGGGATGTTTATGGGAGGGTCTAAGAGGTAGCCTTGGCTTGTGGTGAGGTAGCCTTCGTCGTTTCTTTTGAATGCTCCGTTGCGCGTGTAGCCTATTTCTCCGTCTGGGAGGCGTATCTGAAAAAATCCGTTTCCTTGAATAGCAACATCGGTTTCGTTCCCTGTTTGCTCTAAATTGCCCTGCATAAATAAGCGAGTTGTTGCAACAATACGCGACCCTAAGCCTATTTCTATGCCAACCGGAGCGCGATTTCCATCTTCCAGTTCACCGCCAGGTCGCTGCAAATTCTGGTAAATCAGGTCTTCAAACTCAACTTTTTGCTTTTTATAGCCCAAAGTATTCACGTTGGAAAGGTTGTGGGCTATGGTATCCACATAGGTTTGATTGGCTTTCATGCCAGTGGCAGCAGTGTAGAGAGAACGTATCATACAGGGGTGGATGCAAAAAGCGTGCCAATTTGTCTGAATCGGGATTTAGCTAATCCGCTCCATTCCGCCCATATACGGCTTCAATACATCTGGAATCACAAGCGAACCGTCTGCCTGCTGATAATGGTCGCAAATTGCCACCATAACCCTTGGCGTTGCTAAGCCAGAACCGTTCAAAGTATGCACAAAAGTGTTTTTGCCGTTTATTTTTGAGCGGATATTCGCTCTGCGCGCCTGATAATCCTCAAAATTGGAAACCGAGCTGACTTCTAGCCATTTTTTTTCAACGGGGGCAAACACCTCCAAATCATAGCATTTTGCGGCGGCAAAACCCATATCCCCTTTGCACAGCGAAAGAACTCTGTGCGGAAGCCCCAGTTCCTGCAAAAGCTTTTCTGCAAAGCCAACCAAATCTTCGTGGTCTTCATAGCTTTTTTCTGGATGCGAAAAATAAACCATTTCCACCTTGTTAAACTGGTGCAAACGCAAAAGCCCGCGCGTGTCTTTGCCATAACTCCCAGCCTCTCTGCGAAAACACGCTGAATAGGCGCACAGCTTTAGAGGCAAACTGCTTTCCGGAATAATCTCGTCTGCATAAAGATTGGTAACGGGAACCTCAGCGGTTGGAACCAAAAATAAATCATCTTCTTTGTCGCAGGCATACATGTCTTCTTCAAATTTAGGAAGCTGCCCCGTGCCGGTCATTGATTTGCGGTTAACGAGATATGGCGGAATAACTTCTTCAAAGCCAAAACGCTCGCGATGAGAATCCAAAAACCACTGAATCAAAGCCCGCTCAAGCCTTGCGCCTAAGCCCCTGTAAACAGGAAATCCGCTTCCGCTGATTTTTGCCCCGCGCTCAAAATCAAAAATGCCGAGTTTTTCGCCCAATGCCTTGTGGTCAAGAGCCTCAAAATCCATTTGCCGAGGCTCGCCCCATGAGCGAACAACCACGTTTTCTTCGCTGCTTTTGCCTTCTGGCGTTGCGGAGTTCGCTACATTCGGAATGCGAAGCAATTTATCAATTTGCTCTTCGTCTATAATGCGAATTTTTGAATCCAAGTCTGCAATTTTATCTCCAACGCTCCGCATTTCTTCCACAGCGGAGTCTGCATTTTGCCCAGCTTTTTTCAGTTCGCCAATCTTCTTTGAAGCAACATTGCGCTCCGCTTTCAATTTCTCGGTTTCTGCAATAAGTTCCCGCCTTTTGGCGTCAAGCTCCAAAACCTCATCAATGCTAATTCCAGAATTTCTCTTTTCCGTCTCTAAGCGGTAAAATTCCGGATTCTCGCGAATTTTTTTTATGTCTAGCATGGGAGGAAGATAGAAATTTCTACATTCTTAATTAATGATCCATCCCTCCGCGCTTGTTTCTCCAAAAGCTGATGTCCACGAAAATGCGAATGTGGGACCTTGGTGCATTGTTGAAGAAGGAGCAAAGATTGCGGAGAATGCGGTTTTGGATGCTAGGGTTCATGTGTTTGGAGGCACGAGCATTGGAGCTGGAACGCGCGTTTTTGATGGGGCGGTGATTGGCGGAGACCCACAGGCTTTGAAGTACAAGGGTGAAGAAACTTTTTTGGAAATAGGCGAAAATTGCATTATAAGAGAATTTACAACCTTGAACAGGGGTTGCGGAGAAAATGGAATTACCAAGATAAAAGACAATGTTTTGATAATGGCGTATTCCCATGTTGGGCATGACTGCATTTTGGAACAGGGGGCGATTATCTCCAATGGAGTGCAGCTTGGGGGGCATGTTGCTGTTGGGGAATTTGCCACCATTGGCGGCGGGACTTATGTTCAGCAGTTCGCTAAAATAGGAGCGTATTCCTTTGCGGGAGGAACGCTGAAAATAGACAGAGACGTGCCGCCCGCAAGCCGAGCGCTTGGAAACCCAGCCCGCTTTGCAGGGCTTAATTTGCACGCATTGCGCAGGCACAATTTCACGGAAGAAAGAATTGCTCTTTTGGAAAAAAATTACAGAGAGCTATACAAAAGCGGCAAACCCATTGCAGAAATAATATCGGGTTTTTTGAGCGGAAAAATTGAATGCGATTCGCTTTTAAGCGAATTTTTTAAGGATTTCAGCGGAAATTTAATATCAATTGGTTAACTCGTGAAAACTAAAAAACCTATACCATTCTGCAATAATATCATTCTTGTTCGTTTCTATATATTCAAGCGCTGCAGATAATTCCTTTTTTGACAAACAGCTATTGTTATTTGCTACTTCTAAAGAGCCATCTGGTTTAATCCAAACTTTTGTTGCATTCTGTTCCTGCTTTCCCCTGCTTATATGAACATGTATCGGCTCTAATCTATTTCCGCTGAATTCATTTGACCAAAAGAAGAACACAAGCCCTAAATAATCCATTAAGACTTTAGGCATTCTAAACCGCCTCCTTTTTGCGCATATTCCCATACAAGAAAAGAATTATTTCTCAAATATCTCTTTAATTGCAAAAGTTCATTTTGGCTGAATCCATAAGTTTTATTAAATTCTGTGGCTGGCAATTCGCCTTCTGCAAAATCAAATTCCTCTTTGTTAGGGCGTTCAAAATATACCCTGACTCTACGGCCCATTGCCGTATCTTCCATATCGGAGTGAGTAAACACAACATTATTTACTGTTGAAAAGTAATGTTTCATAGCATATAATATAGTAATTGCTGATTAAGTCAAACTTAATGTTCTGGAGCATGGAACAAGCGATATGTGGAGCTGCATTGGCTGGGACATGGGACATGATATTTGAAAATCATGTCCCAAACAACGTAAATTTGCACACCGCTTGTCCCATGTTCCTTGTTCCAAGCGAGTTAATCAGCAATTACTATAGTAAACGCTGATTTTCTACATTATATAATATGAACTCAATAACCTATTCGTTTATGAGGCTGTTGCCTAAAAATGCGGTCAGCAGAACTTTTGGAGCGTTTTCAAGGGCAAAAATACCTGTGCTTAGCAAACTTTTGATGCGCTGGTTTGCAAAGCATTATAAAATAAATCTGGAAGAATCGGAAATTCCAGAAAAAGGCTTTGCAAATATTCATGAGCTTTTTATAAGAAAGCTGAAACCCAATGCAAGAATCATAGAAGACAATGCAGAAGTTGTTTGCCCTGTTGATGGGGTTTTAACTGCATTTGGAATGCTGAATGAAAATCCTGAATATATGCAGGCAAAGGGAAAATTTTACAGCTTGGAAAGCTTGCTTCGCTGCAAGGAATTGGCACAAAAATTTACCGGCGGCATTTGGGCAACCATATATCTTGCGCCATACAATTATCACCGCATACATTCCCCGGTTTCTGGAAATGTGACCGCAGCTTATTACTGCCCCGGAAAATTATGGCCTGTTAATACGGGCAGCGTTGAAAGAATAGAGGGGCTTTTTTCGATAAACGAAAGGCTTATAACGCAAATTAGCACTTACGATGGCGGTGAAATTCTTATGGTTAAGGTTGGCGCAACAAATGTGGGCCGCATAGCAGTAGATTACAAAAAAGACTGGCTCACAAACTCCATGCCACCGCTGGCAAGCCGCAAAGCTCTTTTCACAAAATGGGAACCCGAGCAAACATACCCTTACACAAAAGGCCAAGAAATAGCCCGCTTTGAAATGGGCAGCACCGTTATACTTGTTTGCAACAGAGCCATACATAAAAGAACAAAGTACTTGTTCGCCGAGCTTGAAGGCAAAAATGTGTTTATGGGCCAGGGGTTGATGGTTTGAAATCTGCATTTATCTTAAAGCTTCTCCTGTGAATTTTGCATAATCCAAATTCTTTAATTGCGGCTAAATGCGCTTTTGTGCCGTAGCCTTTGTGTTTTTCAAAGCCGTAGCTTGGGAATTGCTTGGCGAATTTTAGCATTAGGCGGTCTCTGTGAACCTTTGCAAAAATGGATGCAGCCGCTATGCAAGCTACTTTGCCGTCGCCTTGGACAATGGGCATTTGAAGGCTTTTGTCAATTTCTCTTATGTATAAATTTCCGTCCACCAAAATTTTATATGGCAGTTTTTTTTCTTGCAGCTGGGCAGCGATTGGAGCAATGGCGCGGCGCATAGCCAAAAAGGTTGCATTCAAAATATTTACTTCGTCAATTTCCCGAGCAGAGGCTTCGCCAATGGAATAATATTGGCAAAAATTCGGCAATTCGTCAAAAATTTGCTCACGCTGTTTTTCGGATAGTTTTTTGGAATCGTTTAATGTTGGCAAACCAACTCCTAAAACCGCCGCGCCCGCAACCACCGGACCTGCCAATGGACCTCGGCCTGCCTCATCAACGCCTATCAAAATGCAGCCCAAACGCTCTTTTAATTCTTTTTCTGCTTGCAAAAGCATCTTGCCGCCTCCACTAGTTTCAAGATTTTTTCCCTGTCTTTTATGCCATCCGTCTCTGCTCCGCTTGAAATGTCTATTGCGTAAGGGTTTAGCATCATGGCTTCTTTTATGTTTTCCAAATTTATGCCACCGGCTAAAAAAATGTTTTTGCTCAAATCAATGTTGCGCAAATGTTCCCAATTGAACGCTTTGCCACTGCCAGGGGTGTGGGAATCCAACAAAAAATAATCGCCTGCTGCAAGAGCGCATTGGAACGCTTCTCTGCAATCTGCGGTTTCGCTTGCCATTGCCGCGCGGATAATCGGTATGCTGCATTTGCTTTTCAATTCGCGGATATAATCGTCGCTTTCGCTGCCGTGCAGCTGCGCAATTTCTATGGTCTTGTTTTGGTGCAATTCGCAGATAAAATCAGTTTTTGCATTTGCAAAAACGCCTATAGCCGTGATTTTTTTGGACAAATTTTTCCTTAAATCTTCTGCCTGCCTTGCATTTACAAATCTTTTGCTTTTTTCTGCGAAAACAAAACCAATAAAATCAGGCTTTGCCTCGTTTGCAAATTCAATGTCTTGTTCCCTGAATAATCCGCATATTTTGATTTTCATAGCGTAAAAATAGGAAAAACTTTCTCAAAAAAGGATGGTTTATTGATTCACTATAAAATATAGAAAAAACTGCGTTTCCGTTAAAATTTCAAAGGGTGAAAACCTTCTCAATAAACCATCCTTTTTTGAGAATGAGGAAAACATGAGAAAACACAGTTTTTACTTCGCATTGCTGGCATTATCTGCCTTCATCGCCATTTTAGCCGCATGCGGCAGTGGCGAAATCATAGACCTTAACGACAGAAGCTCCGCGGCTTACGAGGACTGGCTCAAGTCTAACAGGAGCCTTGAGGACCTTATGAATCACTGCGCCAATGTAAACCCTAGCCATCCAGCTTGCCCTGTGCTTTCGCAAAACCCTGGCGATTCCAGCCCAAGCGGTAGTTCCAGCTCCGGCGACGATTCTGATCCAGGAGCTTCCAGTTCAAGCTCTGGCCTAAGTTCCAGCAGTGCTTTACTTAGCAGCTCAAGCATCAATCCAAATGCTTACCCGATTCCGGATTACACCTGCGCTTGGGATCCAAGCACCGTAGTCAGCGGCGATAACTCAAAGATAACCGTAGATATTTCTGGCTGGACCGCTGTGGATAAAGATGTTGGCGAGTGCAATATAGTGGAGGCGCGGACTGCCGATGGCCTTGAGAGAAGTTTGAGCGGTACTTGGGTTAAAGTATTTGTGGGCAATAATGTAATAGACGGCATGTATGCAACTTTCCCTTATGATGAAATTATTCAAACTTCTGGCGAGGTAACAGAAAGCGAAAGGATACATGGTTTTTCAGGGGTAGGAAAGTTCGTATGGCCAGGTAATGGCAATTTTTCAGTGAGCGTTGTAGCTGAATGCGGTTCTGGAATTTCTCGTAATAGAAGCTATGTAGCTTGCGCCAATTTGAGCATTGTGGAAGCGCCAGCTCCAACGCCAACTGCAGGTACTTCGATAAGCTTTACTGGCGGTCGCGATATTGATGGCGAGCATATCTTTTTCATAGGTGAAACTCCAGTTGCCAACAACACTGTTACCATTGGCAATAACGATGCAAATCCAAGTCCTGGCTGCGAGACTACTACAACGACTGTAAGGATTGAAGGCAATACAGACGCACCTGTAAGTTCAACTAGGCTGATTTATGCGCATGCTGTTGCAACTTGCCGCGGCGTAGAAAAAATAGTAGCAACTACCACCGCAGTGGTTGTGCCCAATCCGAGTTTGAGCGGGGATTGATAACGGTTAAAGATCCAAATGCGTTATGAATAAACTAGCCCCAATCCTCCTCTCAATAACAGCCTGCATATTCTTGGCTTGCTCTGGCGATTTTAAGCCTATAGACTTTACCGCCGAAGAATGGCGGCAGAATTTTGCAAGTTCAGATAGCGATGATTTTATAGATGACCGTGATGATAAAACCTACAAATGGGTTAAGATTGGCGAGCAAGTTTGGATGGCGGAGAATTTGAATTACGAAGCAAGAGGCTGGTGCAATGGCAATTGCGAAATTTACGGAAGGCTATACGATTGGACAGAAGCTATGACTGCGTGCCCCTCTGGATGGCGTTTGCCAAGCGATGCAGAATGGGATGCGTTAATAACCATTGCCGGTGGCTACTTGGAGGCTGGCTGGGTTTTGAAAGCAAAGTCAGGTTGGGAACAAAATGGCAACGGCATAGACGAACTTGGTTTTACGGCTCTTCCAGGCGGTTTCAGCGGACTCAATGCTGGCAATAGCAGCTACTGGTGGAGCGCCTCAGCAGACGATGACTACAAAGCCTACTGCCGAGCCATGTACTTTGACGGCAGCGATGTGGAAAAATTTGCTATGAGTAAATCACAATCACTTTCAGTTCGTTGCATTAAAAATTGAAAAAGGAGAAAAAATGAACAACTCACTTCACCGCAGAGAATGCAGAGCTGCACGCTCTAGGCCACACCCCGCCCTGCGGGCACCCCTCTCTTTTTGGCGAATTTTTTTGCACAAGAGGGGAATTTTAAACAATCCTGGCAATCCTCAAATCCAGAAAATCGTGGTTCAGACAATAATAGCAATCCTCTTCGCAATAACGTCAGTAAACGCCCAAATCGTTGCCGTCCTTGAAATAATCCCAAACAGCGAAGAAGTAACCCTGTCAATTACCGAATTTCGGCACCTTACAGATGAACTGCGAACGCAGGCGAGAGAAGCTTTGCCCAGAAACTATTCTGTTTTAACAAGAGACAATATTATACAGCTAATGCCGCCAGAGGCAAGCAAAGAAGAATGTTTTGATGAAAACTGCGCTATTGAAATAGGCAGAGCAATAGGCGCGGAATATGTAACGCAAGGCTTTGTTGGCAAATTTGAGGGAATGCTAACGCTAACCGTTGAACTCTACGAATCCATGAGCGGCAACCTGCTCGGCAGCTTTGTAACCGAAAGCGAAAACGCAAGAGGCCTGCTCAGCACAATAAGGGCAAGATCGCCTTCTCTCTTTGCTAGAATTATACCCAGTGGAGAGTTGAAAGTTGAAAGCGAAGAATTTAAAATACAAAGCGAAAACATTAATTCTGAATCCAACTCTCAACTCTCAACTCTCAACTCTCAACTCAAGGAACCCGCTGAGAAAAGCAGAACCCCAACGTTCATAGCTCTCACCCTCGACGTCCTCGGCGCAACCGCCATTGGCTTTGGAGTATATCAGTATTTCAATGCAAACAAACTTTACTCAAACTACGAAAAACGGCCCGATGAATACCCAAAAAACGAAGCGGAGTTGCAAAAACTGGAAAACGATAAAAGGGCTGAATTGAGGAAGGCAAATGATGCCAAAAGCCTGCAAAAAATAGCCTACGGAGTGGGCGGAGCTTTGCTGGCGGCAGGCATAACAGTGCATATTTGGTTTTGATTAACCGCAACATTTTTACTATAGTAGTCGCTGATTAAGTCAAACTTAATGCTCTGGAGCATGGAACAAGCGGCATGTGAAGCTACGTTGGCTGGGACATGGGACATGATTATTTTAAAATCATATCCCAAATAACGTAGATTTGCATATCGCTTGTCCCATGTTCCTTGTCCCCAGCGGAGTAAATCAGCAAATATTTTACTATATTATCCTCATGTCAGTAGAATCCATTGCAGAAACGCTTTTAGAGAAGCTAAAGACCATAGCTCAAATTGAAACCGTTATTGGCGAGCCAATACAGTCGGGTGAGTCAACCGTTGTTCCTGTTAGCCGAATATCCGTGGGAATGGGCATGGCTGGGCATACCGGCAAAGGCGACACGGCATCCAGCGGCGGTGGCCTTCGCATAGACCCTGTGGCATTCCTTGTGCTCAAAGGCGATGATGTAAAAGTTTTGCCTATAGAGAAGGCTCAATCCGCATTCTCAAAACTCGCCGACCTAACCCCGGATGTAATAAACCTCTTGATAAAAAACCTGCCAGGAAAATCTGAGAAGACTAAAGAAAACGTTGATTAATTCAATGCTCTGGAGCATGGGACAAGCGGCATGTGAAGCTACGTTGGCTGGGATATGGGATATGATTATTTAAAAATCATGTCCCAAATAACGTAGATTTGCACATCGCTTGTCCCATGTCCCATGCTCCCCAGCAAAATAAATCAGCGTTTTTATTTTCTATATTCACAAAAATGAAAAAATACTTATCTTGGCGAATTTTACCAATAATTTTGCTTTTGAACACATTCATCCTTGCGCAGAACAGGCACGAGTTCTCGCTTTATGCAGGCGGCGGCCTGTCAACTTTTAATTACGACGCGGCTTCGGGAGAGCAGAAAAGCGGTCTCGGAGGGCTTGGGGGTCTAGGTTATTCTTACTTCTTCACGGAGAAGTTCGGGCTGAGAAGCGGATTGGAGATTGCGTTTTACAATTCTGAATACAAGCTAGGGGACCTTTCTGCGGAAGCTCCGGCAACAGACATTGACGGCAACGATTTTCTGTTTCGCAGCGCCATAAGCGGCTACAAGGAAAAGCACGGAGCTGCTATGCTTCAAATACCGATAATGGCGCAGTTCCAGTTTGGCGATGACACAAGGTATTATGTAGCGTTCGGCGGAAAGGCCGGATTTCCGCTGAGCGACGAGTTCAAAGGCTCGGATGCCAAGGTCGCCAATTCGGGATATTACGGGAAGGAGAATTTTGAATACACCGAGCAGGAGTTTCTGGGCTTTGGTGAATACAATGCCAAAGGCTCTAAAGGCGCTGCCGATTTCGGGGTTGCTTTGCTAGGCTCCGTTGAAACTGGCATGAAGTTTAATTTGAGCGATGGCCTTGCGCTTTACGCAGGAGTGTATTTTGACTACGGCCTAAACAATGCTAAGCCGAGCGGCTCAAAGGAGATTGTAGAATACTATGCCCAAAACACGGCAGAATATTCCGTCAACAGCATTCTCAATTCCCGCTCAGGCGGCAAGCCTGTTGTCAAGGAAGTTGCTCCTATGGCGACGGGCTTGAAGCTGCAGCTTGCTTTTGGCAGGGGCAAAACCACGCC
>WRMM01000036.1 GCA_009777135.1 Candidatus Fibrimonadales bacterium | reverse complement strand
ACGAAGAAAATACCTCTAAAAAAATGGAAGATTCTCAATCCGAATTTACTATTGAGTTATCTCAGGGTACTTGGAAAATATATGTGGATGATGTTTATACCGAAATGGATATTAATGAAAGCACCACCACTGCAGAGCTGAATTATTATACTATTGAATTTGAGGCAGAAATAAAGGGCAATGCGGCAGATGTAAGCAGTTTGGAAGCAATTTATGATGGTGAAGCTATTGAAAGTGGCAGGGTAGTGTTAGGTGGCAAAACTCTTGTTCTAACCGCCACTGGCAAAGGCTCAGCCGAATATGAATATACATGGAGCGTGGAAAACGAAGATATTTACGAAATTGATGAACATATTCTAAGTTTCAATAATCTGTCTGCTAAAGTAGATGCAACCTGCGTTATAAATGGGGTGGGAAAAAAACAACTCGCTGGCACGGTGGTTATAACAATTGAGTCTCCGGAAGGCGAAAGCAGAGATGACAATATTCCAAGAATCGGCGATACGTTGATAGCCTCGCTTAAAGACCGCAATTATGAAGACGATTTAATTTTTGTGTGGATATCGGAAGAAGAATCAATTATTTTATTTGGCAATGATAAATACATTGTTAAAACGGATGATTTTGATAAGAAAATTTTCTTGGAAATAAGTCCAGAGGAGGATACAGATGATATAGAGGGTATGCTCACCGCCTTCACAGAGCCAGTGGCAAAGAAAATTCCCACAGAATCCGATTTTGAATATACCATATCAAATCGCATTTACGGTGATGACAAGCAGGGAGTGTCAGTTGAAAAAATAAATCCATCTATAGGCGAAATAGAGATATACTACGATGATTCCACAGACGAGCCTGATGATGCAGGCGAGTACGAAATAACGGTTAAAATTCTTGGAAACTCCACTTACGAGGAGCGCTGGTTTGAGCTAGGCGCATACATTATAGAACAAGCAGATGGCATCTTCAAAGACACTGCAATAAGCATAACCTACACGCCTGCTCTTAAGCTCAGCGACTTGGGATTAACCGAGAATTATGAATGGGATGAAAACGTTAACCTTGAAACATTGCTCTATGCAGACGACAATCAGCCTTTCGCTGCCATTTACACTGAAAGCAAAAACCACACGTCTGCTAGCGGAAATATAATTGTGAATGTAGCCAAAGCTAACCCTGAATACACAGCTCCCGATGATTTGCATGCCGTTTACGGCGCTGATCTTTCCAGCGTGGATTTACCTAACGGCTGGTCTTGGGAAGGTGAAGGCACCGTAGGCAACGCAGGCACTCAAACCCACAAGGCGACTTTCACGCCAGAAGACCCAGATAACTACAAAATTGAATCTGGCGTTGACTTGAAAATCACCGTAGGCAGAGCTGCCCCTGAACGCACAATTCCCAGTGAATTGCATGCCGTTTACGGCGCTGATCTTTCCAGTGTGATTTTGCCTGACGGCTGGTCTTGGGAAGGTGAAGGCACCGTAGGCGACGCAGGCACTCAAACCCACAAGGCGACTTTCACGCCAGAAGACCCAGATAACTACAATATTGAATCTGGCGTTAACGTGAGCATTTCGGTTTCTCGCATTCCCCTCTTAGTCTCTGCAAACAATGTTGACATATCCTACGGCATGTCTGCTCCCAGCTACGTGGCAAACTATTCCGGCTTTGTGCTCGGCGAAGATGCCAGCGTTCTTGGTGGTGCCCTTGCTTTCATTTGTGATTACGCCCTTGGCAGCAACGTAGGCGAATACTATATAGTTCCCGATGGCTTGACATCAGACAACTACGAAATCGCCTTTGTCTCCGGTCTGCTTACCGTTTCCAAAGCTGTCCCGTCAGTTGACTGGCCCTCCGCCTCCCACATCACCTACGGCCAGCCTCTGTCTGCCTCTGTTTTGAGCGGCGGCTCCGGCGACGGCGAGTTCGCTTGGGCAGATGGATCCGCCATCCCTCTCGCAGGCAGCGACGGCTACGATGCGACATTCACTCCCACAGACTTGCAGAATTACGTTGAACTGACCCAAACCATATACTTGGAAGTGAAAAAATCCATAGGCAACTTCTACAGCCCAGCCCGCATAATCGTACCCCACACCCCCGACCTAACCCTCGGCGACATTGAGCTACCAAGCGGCTACGCATTAAATTTGCCTCCCGAAACCCCATTGCCCATCGGCCACCACAGCTTCTTGGCAACCTACGCCGACCCCAGCGGCAACTACCTTCCCGCCCAGGGCTACATAAGAATAACCATCACCGACGAAAGCGGCAATGTCCCAATTCTCATCCACTCCCTACTCCCCACTCCCCACTCCCCAATATATTACGACCTCAAAGGCACCTCCCTCGGCACGCAAAAACCCACGTCCCCCGGAATCTACATTGAGAAAATCGGCACCCAAACCAAAAGGATAATGGTAAAATAAAATGGCCTACCTGCTACCAATCATTTTCCTGCTCCTGTCTTGCAGCGACCAGCTTGAGCGTTTAGAATTCATCTCTATAGAAGACCTCGTGAGCAGCTCCTCGAATGAGGCAAGCAGCTCCTCAGACGGCGAGAGCAGTTCTTCAAGCGAAACAAGCAGTTCCTCTTCCAAAACCTACGAAACCTTTGCAATAGGCGGCCAAATCTGGATGGCAGAGAACCTGAGCGAAAACCTCCCTGGCAGCAGATGCTACAACAACGATTACATCAACTGCGCAACCCACGGCAGGCTTTACAGCTGGGCATTGGCCGCGGAAGCCTGCCCCGAGGGCTGGCGCCTGCCAAGCGAAGAAGATTGGAACGCCCTCATAGAGCAAGACCACGCAGACCATTTCAAGATACTCGGCGGCAAAGGCCACATCGAAGACGACGACGAGCTATACTACAACATCGATGCCTACGGCAACTGGTGGACTTCCACTCCAGCCAGCGAAACCCACGCCTACTACATATTCACGGACGGCGAAAGCGCAGAAATCCCAGGCGGCATAGAAAAAGAAAACCTGTTTTCGGTGCGTTGCATATTGTCTGAACCAGGCTTCTCAGGATTCGGGGATTAACAAGATGGAGAGAACAGAAATGAAAAAAATCCTGACAATCATGCTAATCCTGAAAATCCTGGTTCAGACAACTTTCGCCAGCATAGTAGCCGTCCTTGAGATAGTCCCGAGCGGCGAGGATATTGAGCTTTCCGTTTCCGAGTACCGCCACCTGACTGACGAGCTTCGCACCCGCGCCAGAGAAGCTTTGCCCGGCAGCTTCTCCGTTCTTACCAGAGACAACATTCTTCAGCTTCTGCCTCCTGATGATGAGGAGGCGCAGTGCCTCGCAGAGGGCTGCGCGGTTGAAATAGGCAGGGCCATAGGAGCGGAGTTCGCAACCCAGGGTTACATAGGCAAATTCGGCGAAATGCTCACCATCACCGTAGAGCTTTACGAGACCATGAGCGGCAACATGCTGAGCAGCTTCGTGACCGAGGGCAGAAACCAGATGGACCTTCTCAACGCTTTGAGGGAGCGCGCCCCTGGTTTGTTCGGGAGAGTGCCCGGGTTGCCTAGCGGAGCCAAGCCCAGCGAAGAGTTGAAAGTTGAGAGTGAAGAATTAAAAATTCAAACAGAAAGCATTAATTCTGAACCCAACTCTCAACTTTCAACTCTCAACTCTCAACTAAAGGAAAAGGAAAAGGAACCCGCTAAAAAAAGCAAAACCCCATTCTTCATCGCTCTCAGCCTAGACGTCCTCGGAGCTACCGCACTCGGCGTTGGGATTTACCAAAATTCGCAGAAAAACACGCATTACAAAAAGCACAAGGACTTATCCAACGGCGTTCTGCCTGCGGCGGAGAAAAGCAAAGCGGACGGGGAATACAAGAAGGCGGAGGATGCGAGAAAGTCTAGAGACGCTGCAATAATAATCGGAAGCGCTCTGATGGCTTCGGGGATAGCTGTGCATATTTGGTTTTGAGTCGTTAAAACCACTTTGATATGGAAACAAGCCAGTAGTAGGAACCATAAATAGTATCAATATTGGAATCAAGCGAAAGCTCCCAGTCATAAAAGATGGCGGAATTAAAGGGAGATACAATGGGACGAATCCATTCTGGATCCGTTTCTGCGCGCCAGGGACGAAACCGAATGCTTGCGCCGAAATTCAAGAAAAATTCAACCCTCTTCAGCACTTTATTTTTATCAGACTCGGCAAACTGCCAACGCATTCCGCCGTGAACTTTCATGCTCTCGTGAAAAGTCAACTCAACTCCGGGCTGCACTCCAAAAGAATAAAATTCGTTAAAATTTTGATAAAACTCCAAGCCCATCTGCCTGCTGCCTAGTTCATTGTGCGCCAGCAAATAACGATGTTCCTGCTCATCCCACGAACCTGAAACTAATACGGAATTTACAGCCACGGAAAAACTTCCGCCCAATATATAGTTTCTCCAAAATCTGTTTCCGTCTTTATCTTCAACCGCAAGGCTTTTGAAAGTTCCGCCAATGCCAATATCCCAGTTTTTCAGCGATAATATATTTGAAAGCCGCCCACCGCCCGCTACAAGAAATAAATCTCTATAATAGCCGTGTTCGGCAAGGTAAGCGTGTTTGGAATCATAGAACCAGCGTTCCTGTCCGGTTTTTGTTTGCCATCTTGTGTTGGCAGAAATAATTTGCAAACCCGGAACAGAAAGCGAAAGATGCGCCAAATCTGCATTCTGAAAGCCAAAAGTCAAACGGCCTTCTTGCAAGGCTCCCAAATTAGAAGCATAAGAAGGATGCGCTGGATTAGGCAAATACGAGTTCCAAAGCGAAGGCGAAACAGGCACTCCAATACGTTCCACAGCAAAAGCAAAGCAAGCAGCAAATAGAAGCAACGTTATAAAGCGAGAAAATTTCATAACTCTTTGCCTCCCGTTTTTTTGAGGCCATCAAAATAAAACTCCAACCGCAGGCTCCATTTTCCGTCTATGTTTTGACCTTCCTTCCTGTCTTCTTTATTGCCATTCTCGTCATAATTGTAATATGTTGAAGGATCTTTGCGATAGCCGCCCATTAGAGTCAAGTTTCTTCCCAAGCCAAGTTCCGTGCCAAACGCTATAAAAGATTCCTCGGTTCTGCCCATCAAGCTCATTGAGCTTGCCCATCCAGCTTCTGCAGTGAACGCAAAGGGCAAGGGATTGCCTCGCAAATCCGCAGCTTGCAGCCTAGTCCCCACAAGTCCATAGCCACGTTCCGTCCATAAGCTGAAGGCAAGCGTTAAATCTGGCTGCAAAATCGGAATGTTAATTAACTGCGCTGTTGTGCTCAAATACGCTCCATAAGCATACACAAAACCTGCGGAGCTGCCTATGCGAATTAAATCTCCTTTTTTGTCTTCAATATTCCATTTTACGGCAGGGATAACGGGCAGCAAACCATTCGCTACCTTTTGCGGTTCATAACCTTTTTCTCCCACAAATAAATACACAGAAGAAAAGGAAAGTTCCAGTTTATCATCAAAAAAAGAAGAACGAAACGCCAAATAATTTGGATAAAGCCGCACATTTTGCAAGTTTACCAGCTCACCGCCGGTAAAGCCTGAATACTTCCAGTCGGAGGCAACAAAGCCGCTTGGCACATAAGTATAGCCGCTAGGACCATAATATGTTAAATTTCCGCAAAAACCATGCGCAAAAAACAGCAATGCCAAAAGCAGAAATAATTTAATTTTCATCTCTGCCCCGCAAAATAAACCGGAATTGCTATCAGAGCTGCGCCCAAAGCACCCCACCAAGAAAAAGAGGAATTCTGCGTAAATTCCTGCAAAGATATTTTTTCGGTTTGATCCGCATAAATTTGAACTGTCCATTTTTTTTCGTGAAACCAGTTTCGCAAATAAATTTCGTGTTCGCCTTCTGAAAGTTCCAATTTCATTCCATTGGCTTTTCCCTTATATTCGTTATTAACAAAAACATCTGTTGGAATTTTGCCTGCTTCAACAAAGGATATTCGCCCGGGTTTTAAAGCAAGTTCCGTTTCAAGGCGAAATTCTTCATCGGGTTTTATGATAATGGAATATATGCTATCATAGTATTTTGATTTTGAAACGGTTAATTTATATTCTCCAGCGTTTAAAGTCTGCTTATGAAACGGTGCTTCCAAAGTCATTTCGCTTTCTCCTTTTATATTAACTAAAACGTTCTGAGAAGATACCACTGTTAATTTTCCCGTTTGACGATTCATGCTTGCGTTTATTTCTGTTTTTTTGCCGGGTAAAATTCTAGCTCTCTCTTGATATTCCGAATATCCCTTTAGGCGCAAGGCTATAGAAGCTATGCCTGGGTTTATGTTTTCCAAAAGGATAGGAGTTATTCCCATAAATGTTCCATTCATAAAAAATTGCGCATTTGAAGGCTGGCTTTGCACAAACAGCGATCCAGAAATAACTTCCATTTTGGCTTTCAGTTCTGTAAGCTGGCCAGACTGGATTTTTATCATTCTTTCAAAAGATTTAAAGTTTTCTGCCTGAAGCTCTATTTTATAATCTCCCTGCGCTATGGAAGATATGGTATAAGGCGTTTTTCCCATATTTTGCCCGTTTATAAAAACCGTTGCTTCCGATGGCTCGCTTTCTATGCGAAAGCTTCCGGGCAAGCTTTGAAGAGTTATCTGAACGTTTTGCATGGTTCTGGGTTCTACCTGTATCTCTTGTTCAGATCTTTGATAGCCACCGGCAAGCACGCGAATAGAGTATTTGCCTTCTAGCAAATTATTTAGGCGAAGCGGGGCTGCAAGGCTTGATTTCCCCACAAATTGCTCATTCAGATAAACCTCGCCTTCCGTAGGCAAAACTATTATTTGCAAATTTCCCATCCATTGGCGAAGGTATTTGTCTTCTATTATTTTGGCAAGTTCAGAAACAGTGTTGCGCAATTCCGCTTGTGAATCAACTTGAGCAAATTCTGCAACCACAACATCGCCAGAAGCAGCAGAAATCAGTTTCACATCAATTTGAATAATTGATCCGATAGCCGAAACCGAACCTGAAAGCAAAACTCCAGCCTTTTGCGAATTATTCTGTTCAATAACAATAAAATTTGTCTCATTCCGCAAATGAGTGCCAAACATTGCAGCTATAGCCTTTCCATAGCTATGAGAGGCGGCAACTTGATTATTGTCGGTAAACGGCAAAACCAAAATAGTAGGCGTCCGTTCCGACCCAAATGATAAAACAAAAGAAAATACAAGAAAAGCAAGTAAGCGCACAGGGGTAATATAGTAATTCTGATTTACTTCGCTGGGGACAAGGAACATGGGACAAGCGATGTGCAAATCTACGTTATTTGGGATATGATTTTTAAATAATCATGTCCCATGTCCCAGCCAATGCAGCTCCACATGTCGCTTGTTCCATGCTCCAGAACATTAAGTTTGATTTAATCAGCATCCTAAGACTTCTTTGATTACGTGTCTGGGATTTTTTGGATAACTCTGTTTCGGCCTTTTTTCTTTGCGTCATAAAGCGCGTCATCCGCAGCGGAAATAAAGTGGTCTATTGAGCTGTTTGGGGTAGGTATTTGCGTAGTTACGCCAATGCTTACGGTGGTTTTGGTAAGGGAACCGTCAATCAAGGCTATTTCCAGTTTTTCAACATTTGAGCGAATGTTTTCTGCAACCTGCATGGCTCCGCTGGCATCAGTATTGGCTAGCAGCACGGCAAATTCCTCGCCTCCCCAGCGAGACGCCAAATCTCCGGGACGCTTTATGGTTTTCTTAATTGTTTTAGCTACTATCTGCAAAAGCGTATCGCCTTGCTGATGCCCATACGTATCATTATATGGTTTAAACTTGTCTAAATCAATCATCAAAAGGCTTGCTGGCGTTTTCTCTCTTATTGCCGTGCGCCATATCAAATCCAGCCGTCTGTCAAAACTGCGCCTGTTGGATATGTCCGTAAGCTGGTCGGTCATGCTTGCAATTTCAGCTGCCGCCAAAGCTTTTTCCAAATTTCTTTGGAGCCGTATTATTTCGGTGGCATTGTCGGTGCTGCCTACCACTCCAACTATATTTTTTTCGCTGTCGTACAAGGGCACGGTATTTGAATGGAATGTTTCGCCGTCAATATCGCTCATCCAGTCTTGCGGTCCTTCGCTGAACGTTTTATACACATTTTCAATAATATCCAAATGCCTGCTTTTCTTTATGGCAAGCTCAAGTTTTTTGCCTTCCAAAAATTCTGGCGTAACTCCTATTTTCTTTAAATACCGCCCATTGAAAGTTGTAATTATTCCATCCTTGTTTATGCTCCATATCACTCCCTTGTAGCTTTCGGTGACTGCTTTGAGCATTTTGCGCTGTTCATCAATTTCTGCGGTGCGTTTTTGCACCAAATCTTCTAGCCGTTTTTCTTCGCTGCGCCCTTTTCTATATAGAACAGCCAAAAGAATTATTATGCAAGAAAGCAAAATAGATACGCCTATAAAACCTTTTATTTCTGTTGCATTTACGTTCGGGACTTCCCTAAAGGAAACAGAAATATCGCAAGATAAAAGCAACAAACATATTGCGGCAAGTATAATTTTCAACGCTACCTCCAATAATAGGAATCTAGCAGGTACGCAAGCAATTCTTTTCCTTCTTTATTTTGCGAAAGCTCCTCTACCATTGGCAGGTAGCGGCGCATTCTTTCATTTTGTTTTTGCCCTAAAAATCTGCGTTCTCTGTCTAGTTTTGCCTCGGCTCTTTGGCGAATGCGGCTCGCCAGCTCTTCTTCGTTTATAGGGGGCATTTTAATAAAACTTATGCCAAAGTCTGCGGCGGTTTTTTGAATTTCAATTTCTTCAACGGGGGTTATTATTGAGATTGCAAGGCCGCTCCTGCCGGCTCGCGCCGTTCTGCCGCTTCTGTGCACATAAACTTCGTGGTCGCTTGGGTGGTCAAAAACAATAACATGGCTCACATGGCTCACATCAATGCCTCTTGCCGCAACATCGGTGCATATCAACAGCTTTAGCTTGTTTTCTCTGAACTCGCCCAAAACCTGTTCTCGCTCCCTTTGCGAAATATCGCCGGAGAGAGCTTTGGCGCGAAAGCCGTAATCGCTTAAAACCTGCTCTAGATATGCAACATCCTTTTTCATATTGCAAAAAACCATGCAGCTGTCCGGGTTTTCCCATTCCAGAATTTTTATCAGCAAGGAATCTTTGCCCATAGGGTCGGAGGCATAGTAGCGATGTTCCAGATTTTTCGCTATAACTTGGTCGTAGGAGAGCGAAAGAAAATCCGAATTTGGGCGCTGAAATTCTCTTGCAAGGCTCTTAACGGTTTGCGGAATTGTTGCGCTGAACATGGTGCAAGAAATCTGTTTGGGCAAGTAGCGGCGAATGCGCTGCATATCGGGGTAAAAACCCATGCCCAGCATCTCGTCTGCTTCGTCTAAAATCAGGTCGCGAATGCTGTTGAAATCCACATTCCCTCTTTGAGCGTGGTCTAGCAGGCGCCCCGGCGTTGCCACTATTAGATGAACTCCGGTTCTTAAAGCGTGCAGCTGGTGCTCAAAACCAACTCCGCCAAAAATTGCGCAAGAGCGAATTCCAAGCCCTTTTGAAAGTTTTTCCGCTTCGCCATGAACCTGCAGCGCAAGCTCGCGAGTTGGAACCAAAATAAGAGCCTGCGGAAAAGCGTGCTCTGGAATTATAACCTGCAAAAGAGGCAGCAAAAACGCTCCGGTTTTTCCGGAACCCGTTTTAGACTGAATCAGCATATCCCTGCCTTCCATCATATAGGGGATAGTCTTTTTCTGCACGGGCATCAGCTCATTCCAGCCAAGCCCTTTAACGGTTGCCATTAAATTTTCCGGTAAATTCTCAACAAGAAAATCGGGCAATTTGTTTTGCGGTTCTTTTATTTTAATCGGTACTGTAAAAGCTGAATTTTCGCTGTCCATTATTCCATATCCATCATTATGCTTTCATCTCTTTTTGCGCCGACTGAAACCATTCCGATTTTCACGTCTACCAATTCAGAGATTCTTGTTAAATATTTTTGCGCATTTGGCGGCAAATCGTTCCAGGAGCGGCACTTCTCGGTTGAGCATTCCCAGCCCGGCATGCTCTCGTAAATGGGCTGGCAAGCAGAAATCACAGCAAGGCGATTGGGAAAGTTCAGCAGTTCTTTGCCATTGTATTTATATCCTGTGCAAATCTTAATTTCTTTGAATGCATCCAGCACGTCTAGCTTGGTTATAGCCAAGTGCGTTAGCCCGTTCACTGCAACCGCCTTGCGAACAACGGGAGCATCGAACCAGCCGCAGCGTCTAGCCCTTCCGGTGGTGGCTCCATACTCTCCGCCCACTTTGCGCAATTTTTCGCCTATTTCATCTTCTAGCTCTGTTGGAAAAGGCCCGTTGCCAACCCTTGTGGTATAAGCTTTGACAATGCCAATAACCTGGTCTATAGCGGTTGGCCCAACCCCCGACCCGCAGCTTGCAGAGCCAGCTACCGTGTTTGAAGAAGTCACAAAAGGATAAGTTCCATGGTCAACATCCAAAATTGTCCCTTGGGCGCCTTCAAAAATGATTTGTTTTTTGGCTTTTAGAGCCTCATGCAGATAAAAAACCGCATCGCAGATAAAAGGTTTCAATTGTTTGCCAAGTTCCAGATATTCTTTTATAACAGGTTCAGGGTCTATAGCCTCGGCTTCGAACATCTTTTTAAACTCATCGTTTCTAAAATTGGCTATAGCCTCTATGCGAGGCCTTAGCTCGCCTTCGTCCAGCAAGTCGCAAACTCGAACTCCATGCCTGTTGACCTTGTCGCTGTAGCATGGGCCAATGCCTCTGCCTGTGGTTCCAATAGCGTCTTTGCCAGCCTTTGTTTCCTTTAGCTTATCGCAAGCTATGTGCCAAGGCAGCACAACGTGGGCGTTTTCGGCTATTAAAATGCGATCTGAAACGCAAATACCCTTGCCCTCAAGGTCTTTTATCTCTAAAATGGCCTGTTTTGGGTCAAAAACAACGCCGTTTCCTATTATGCAAACCTTGTTTGCATGCATAATTCCGCTTGGGATAAGATGAAAAATAAATTCTTTATCGTCTGTTTTTACCGTGTGGCCGGCATTTGCGCCGCCTTGAAACCTAACTATTATATCTGCATATAACGTTAAGAAATCAACGATTTTGGCCTTGCCTTCATCGCCCCATTGCGCACCTACAATTACTCTATTTGGCATAAGACTGTGAAAATACAAAAAAAATCTACCGCTTTTGTCTTTTTTTTTGTATTTTATGAGATATGCAAAAGGGTTATTTTATGCGAAAATGCTTTTTAGGCGGTTTTTTAGCCGTGTCGACGTTTCTCATTTTTCTGGTTTCTTGCGGGAAACTCTCCGAACAAGCCGATTGGCGAAACAAGGAGATAACAACTTCCTTCAGGGCCAAGGGTATTGATGGGTATTCTTTTGAAGGCGCCCAAGGAGAAAATGCAGACTTTCAAAACCCCTCGGGAACCAGTCCTGTGTTCAGAAAAGCTGAACTTAGCAATGCTAGGT
>WRMM01000035.1 GCA_009777135.1 Candidatus Fibrimonadales bacterium | reverse complement strand
ACATTATCCCCTGGAACAAACTCATTTGATATGTCAAAATTATTTGATATAAAAAGTCAATTTTGCATAAATGGGAGTATATACAATAAATGCAGAGGGGAAAAATATGATCCATATATGCAATTCTGTAATGATGAAGGAAAGTTAAAAGGTATATGTAAAGGAGAAGAATACGAAATTGAAACGCATTTCTGCGATACCGACAAAATATACGATAAATGCAATGGGAAAGTATATAATACGAAAACGCAGTACTGTAACGACGAAGGTGAAATATACGGTAAATGTGGAAAAGTAGAATATAGTGCAGAAACGCATTTCTGCGGCATTGGCAACAAACTGTATCTTTTATGCGAAGGAAAAACATATGATACAAAAGAATATTTCTGCGGTAATTATAATAGTCGTGAAATAATATCTATCTTATGCAAAGGAAAAGAATATAATATAGAAACTCATTTCTGTAAAGGAAATGAAATAAAGCCATTATGTGGCGGAGGAATGTACGGCGGCGATCTTTTCTGCTTTAATGACAAAGTAATACCATTATGCGGAGGAAAAACATATAATCCAGAAAAACAATCATGTTGCGGAAAAATAACATTTAACCCAAACACGCATTTTTGTTGTAATAATTGTATTCCCAAAATAACACATCCATTGTGTGGCGGAAAAGCATATAGCTTAGGTACAGAATTTTGTCATACTGACAAAAATGTGTATCATAAGTGTAATGGGAAAAAATATAACCCCCGTACGCATTTTTGCTTTCAAAGCAGTAGAAGTGCGTATATTGGGGCAGAAGAAATTTATCCATTATGCAATGGAGAAACGTATTGGCCAGGACCATTTTATTGCCGTAACGGAAAAATAGAAAAGAGGTAACTAAGCGAAAATTAAAACTCATTCAACCACAGGAGAACATAAAATGAAAAAAGTCACAATATATTTAGTTTTGCTTTGCATAGTAACTTTCGCTCAACAAAAAGGTTCTTTTACCGACCCAAGGGATGGCAAAGAATACAAAACAGTCAAAATAGGCAATCAAGTTTGGATGGCAGAAAATTTGAATTATAATGCAAAAAACAGTAAGTGTTACGATAATAAATCTGAAAACTGTGAAAAATACGGAAGGCTTTACAGTTGGGTAACAGCTATGGAGGTTTGTCCTAAGGGTTGGCATTTGCCTAGCGATGAGGAATGGCAAATTCTGGTAGATTTTGTCGGCGATAATGAAGCTGGAGAGAAATTGAAAGCAAAAAGTGGTTGGAACGAAGACGGCAATGGCATGGATGATTACGGTTTTTCGGCTTTGCCGGGTGGCTATGGTGATTCTGAAAATTTCTACTACAGTAGAAGCCACGGCTGTTGGCGAAGTGCTACGGAGAGCGATAATGGTGACGTTCACTGGGGTATGAGCTACAATTTAAGCTATGTAGTTTGGGAAGCATTCTTCATTTTCATTAAATCAAGAGACTTAGCCAGAGATTTGAACGAGTGCAACAATGACTGGAGTTGTTTATCGACATTGAAGGATGACGATGTAAGCGATGTCTTAAGCGATAGCAGAAGGTCGGAATTTTTACTTTCTGTCCGTTGCCTCAAGGATTAAAAATAGGGAGTTACAGATGAATTTGTCAGAGTCTAAATTAAAGCAAAAAAAGATATGTAGGTCATGCGGAAGAGAGCATGAAAGGAAGCATAGTAGTGGATTGTTTAGTTTGTGTTGTAGCGAGGAGTGCGAGGAAAAATATGCGGAAATAAACGTAATCACAGAAAAAGACGCTTTAAAGAAGGAGGCTAAAGGCTGTTTATCCGAATTAGGCGGTTGTTTAGGTTATCTTTTAGCATTTATTGCATTAATTGGCATTATCGTTACGGTTTCAGATTGTAATGATAAACGAAAAATTGAGAATAGAACCCCAGAAGAGACCAGACTGTCGAAAATAAAAGAACAAAAAATTACAGCACGCATACAATTAGAACAAGCAATAAAAGCAAATTTAAGAGACCCCAAAAGTTATCAACTCATTAGAACAGAAGAATGGGAAACATTTGAATATATTTTTGTAAAAACTGAATTTAGAAGCAAAAATGCCTTTGGCGGATACCAAGTGTGTACCTATGTAGCGCAATTCAATTTTAATACCAAACCTATAGAATGGAAAATTACTTCTAATTTTTGCAATTAAAATGAGCTTTCCCATGGATGGAAAATTACTTCTTGGAACGATAACTAAGTATTTTCTCTATTCTCTTTTTTGATTACCGTACTCGCTCCCAACCAAATCTTTATAAGACAAGCGAGTGCCAAAGCATCCCTTCAGGAGCGAATCAAGGGCATCCAGAGTGGGCACCCTGCGGTTTGCGTCATTGTGCCTGAAATCAAATTCGTCAAGGTACTTCTGCATGTGTTTTCTGGAATACCCGTAGAATGTCCCGTGGTACGCCCGCTTCAAGACCGCCCAGTAGCTTTCTATGGCATTGGTGGTTATAGGACCAACGGCGTATATGTTCCGTGAATGGTTTACCGAATAATGCTCATACCCTAATTTGCTCAGGCATTTGTAGGACTTGTTCCCGTCCGTGTAAATCGTGGAGCCTATCTCCGCATATTGCCAGATTCTGCCAAGCAGCGTTTTCTTGCTTACATCGGGGGTTGTCAAAAGCCTGCCCTTGGCGTTCAGCATCAGCTTGTCGGGAAGCACATGCGACACAACCTTGCCGTTTGGCTCAATCAAGCCTATGACGGCTATCTTGCCGCCTGCGCCGCTGCCGGGGAACAGCCTTTTCCCGTGATGCTTGTTTCCCTCTTCTCCGCCGAACAGGGCTTCGTCAATCTGAATCTCGCCGCTCAGAGTCAAACCTATCTTGTGGGCACTCATCGCTTTCCTTATGTCCTGGCACATATTCCAAGCTGTTGTCTAGGTTATTTTGAGCCTCTTGGACATCTCGACTGATGATATGCCGTTCTTGCTTGTCAGCATTTGGTAGATGGCATAAAACCATTTATTCAGAGGTATTTTGGATTGCGCGAAGATAGTTCCGGTTCTCACGTTGAATTGCTTGCGACATCCCTTGCCGTTGCATTGGTGGAATCCGAGCTTCCCGGGAAGCCTGTGTATGTTCATGCCTTTGCATATCTGGCAGATTATCCCTTCCGACCAGCGTGCCTTCTCAAGGTAACGCATTGCTGTTTCCGCATCGGGGAAGAGTTTGCGGTATTCTTCCTCGCCCATTGTTACATTCGGGTAGTAGGTTTTCTTTTTCATGCATTCTCCAGGTTTGGTCCTATGGAGATGTATGTTTGGTCGCGTAGGAATGCTGAACGTTTGTATAGCTGTTTTGAGGTTTTAGAAGCATATATGGCGGAAATCAACTCATAAGGGGAGACCCATCGGTTTCCGCAATGAGTCCTTTCTATTCAATTTCCCAAACTTTCTATATTATCGTATGTTGTAGGAGGGTTTTCCTGCTTAACATTGTATATAATTCCCAAAAATTTCTATTTTCCATCCATGATAAAATACTACCAACTGCTGGCAGGGCGAATTTCCGTAGCAGAAAGAAGCGAAGCGCAGATAGCAATGCTGGTATCGCCAGGTCAAGAAGAGATTAATACTCTGATGAAAGACTACCAGTTGGACGAACATACAATAGCTTCTGCATTTGACACCGAAGAGCTTGCGCGCTTGGAATACGAAGATGATTATACCGCAATAATATTCAAAAAACCTAAAAGCTATAATGCAGAAGACAGGTTTTTGTTCCGCATCTCTTCTTTTGGCGTTTTTATATTTAAAGGCAAAGTGGTTATTTTAAGCGACACCGAGCTGCCCCTTTTTGATGAAAAGCGTTTTTCTCGCATAACCTCGCTGAACATGTTTGTTATAAGGCTTCTTAACTATTCTGCCTATCATTTTAGCGAGCATCTGCGCATGATAAGCCGCGTAAATGATGAGCTGGAAGCTAAACTGGTAAGCTCCATGGAAAATAAATATTTGCTTTATATGTTTGGACTGTGCAAATCTCTGGTTTATTATCTTGACGCTATCAGCTCAAACCAAACCGTGCTGCGCAAGCTGCAAAACAGCCGCAATATCGAATTTTCCGAGGTAGAAAGAGATATGCTAGACGATATTTACATTGAAATTTCTCAGTGTTTAAGGCAAACGGAAAATCTCTCAAACATTCTCTCCAGCATGATGGACGCCCGCGCAAGCATTGTTTCTAACAATTTGAACGTGCTAATGAAAAGATTGAATATTTTAACCATTGGAATAATGGTCCCAACCTTTGTGGTTAGCTTCTTTTCCATGAACGTACTCTATCCTTTCAGTATAGGGGTAGAATTTGAAAACCCCTTTGCTTTCTGGGGAATTATCCTTCTGATAATCTTAGCCACTTTGGGCTTCTTATTTGTGCATAAAAAGAATAAATGGTGAAGCATTAATTCTGATTTCTCAGTTGCTCGGCGGCGTGTTCTGGCAGAATGGTGTTTATGTAGATTCTTGTGCCAAGCTCAAAGCCTGCGGGGCGGGTTAGCCTAGGGGTTATGGCTATGTGCCAATGGTAGTAGCGCACATCTCCGTCTGAGTTTGGAACGGTTCTCACATAGTAGTTGTAGTCGGGGTCTCTTAGCAAGATGAACATTTTAGCCAAAACTTTTTGCAAAATGTCCGTTAAATCTTTCACTTCTTCATCGCTTATTGTGCCGAACAATGCCGAGTGTTTCAACGGGAAAATTCGCATTTCGTAGGGGTATCTAGAGGCAAAAGGGCAAAAGGCTACAAAGTGGTTGCTTTTTGCAATTATCCTATCTCCAGACTCCATTTCTTTTTTTATCATATCGCAAAAAATACAAGAACCGTAGGTGTTGAAAGCGCGGCGAGCATAAGATAACTCATCTGTGATGTGCGTAGCCAAAACATGGGTGGCTATTATCTGTGAGTGCGGGTGTTCAAGAGAAGCCCCAGCCGAAGGTCCGTAGTTTTTAAATATATTGACCATTGCTATGTTTGGGTCTTGCGATAGAGAGATAAACCTTTCTTTGTACGATTTTATTATTTCGTAAATATCGGGTTTGTCCATGAAGATTAAATTTGCATTGTGTTTTGGGCTTTCAACAACAACTTCTGCAACGCCATATCCATGAGCGGACAGGTGCATGCCTGCAACGCGGTTTCTTGGCAATGGCGCATTGGAAAATCGCTCTGGTCGGCTCACTGCGGCATATTTGTTCGGCACAATACGCAGTTTCCATTCATCTCCGTTTTTAATTTCATAAGTAGGGGTGTAACATTTGTGCTCGTTTCCTTTGCAAAAAGGGCAATCATCGCTATGTTCGGGCGGAACATTTCTGAATTTAGCTGTAGACGTATAATCAGCAGGCCGCTGTGCGCGCTCCGCAGCTATTATTACCCATTCACCATTAGTTGCATTTTGACGATACTCAGACATAAGGATAATTTAGTAAAATGTAATTTCAAAACGCCAATTAAACCCAAATTTTTGTTCTTTTGCCCCTAATTTCCTTGACAAACCGCGGCACAAGATATCCGGGCAATAATTCCTTTAATTCTTTGAAAATAATTTTGGCTTTTTGCAAAGGGACTTCAAAATGAGCAGCCCCTTGCGCTTTGTCCAAGCTATGCAAATAATATGGCAAAACTCGCTGAGAAAGCAGTTTTTCAGAAAGCTCTGCCAAAATTTTGGCATTATCGTTTATTCCTTTTAAAAGAACGCTTTGGTTTAAGAGAACAACGCCGTTTTTTGCCAAGCGAGCAAAGATTTTTTCAGATTTTTTGTCTAATTCATTTGGATGATTTGCGTGAACCACAAAAATCAAATTAGGAATCTGTTCAAGCAGAGACCATAAGGCAGAAGTGAATCTGGATGGCATGGCTATGGGCATTCTGCTGTGAATGCGGATATTCAAATGTTTGGGAATGGCGTTGATGAGCGTTTGCAGTTCGCTGTTTTTTAGCATTAATGGGTCGCCGCCGCTCAAAATCACTTCTTTTATGCTTTTGTCTTTTTTCAATATCTTGGCAAGTTTGGCCGGCAAATCATCATTTTTTTTCTGCCTTATATTTCGCCTAAAGCAAAATCTGCAATGGATAGCGCATTCGTCGCTTGCCAAAACCAGCAAACGTCCCTTGTACTTTTGCAAAATCCCACCGTCAATTTCTGCATTCTTATCGCCAATCGGGTCGTTTTTAAAACCTTTGCATTTAATATTTTCCTTATCGGAAAACTCAACTTGCTTTCTCAGCGGGCAGCAGTCTGCATTGAATTTAGAAGCATAGCAAGATGAGATTTTTTGCGGAAAAGACATTTAAGAAAAAATAGAAATTTCTACTTTCCCTCACATGAAAGGCATTCTTTTAGCCGGCGGAGCCGGCAGCAGACTTTACCCGCTGAGCGCGGTGGCTAGCAAGCAATTGCAGCCCGTTTACGACAAACCCATAGTTTATTACCCGCTCTCAGTGCTGATGCTGGGCGGGATAAAAGATATTATGCTCATAAGCACGCCCGATGACGTCCCTCGCTTCAAAAATTTGCTTGGCGATGGCAGCCAATGGGGCATAAACATTCAATACGCCGTTCAGCCAAAGCCAGAAGGCATAGCGCAGGCTTTTTTAATTGCAGACGATTTTATCAAAGGGGAACCTTGCACGCTTATCTTAGGCGACAATATTTTTTACGGCGCATTTGAGCTATACGGAATAATGGCAGCCGCGCAGGATTTCACTGGGGCAAGGATTTTAGGCTATGCCGTCCAAGATCCGGAAAGATACGGCGTTGTTGAATTTGACAGCACAGGAAAAGCGCTTTCTTTGGAAGAAAAACCCGCAAACCCCAAAAGCAACTATGCAGTGCCAGGCTTATATGTTTACGATAAAACCGTTCTTGAAAAAGCCAAGGCTCTAAAACCAAGCGCAAGAGGCGAACTGGAAATCACAGACATTAACAAAACCTATCTACAAGAAGGAACTCTGTTCGTAAAAAAAATAGGCCGCGGAGTTGCATGGCTAGACACTGGTACTCATGCCTCCCTCTTGGAAGCGAGCAATTTCGTTTACACTTTGGAATCAAGACAAGGCTTAAAAATTGCCTGCCTAGAAGAAATCGCAGTGGAGCGAGGCTTTGTAACCTGGGAAAAAATGAAAGCGCATCTGGAAAAAAATCTCCCCAAATGCCCGTACAGAGATTATATTTTCAAAAGATTCGGGAGCTAATTAAAAAGTCCTTTCTGAACTTTTTTAACTTCCAAATTAAAAGGCATTTCTTTTTTCATTTTTTCTTCAATGGATTTGCAGGCATAAAGAGCCGTGGAATGGTCTCGGTTAAAGTATTTTCCTATGTGCTCAAAACTTTTTTTCAACATGCTTCGTATAAAATACATGGCAATTTGGCGAGCTAAAACAGCTTCTTTGCTGCCTCTGCCCTTTAGCTTCAATGTTTCAACAGAAATTCCATAAACCTCTGCAATGTTCTTTACTATCGCCTCCATGGTGAGAGTTCTGTGAGAATTTGAAAAATGCTCTTCCAGAACCTCCGTTGCCATTTCCAAATCGGCGTTTCTGTTGCTTTGCATAACCTTAAATTTAATATTGCTCACTATCCCCACCAAATCACTTGCGGTGCCACCCGTTCTTTCCGCCAAATGCAGCAAAATACCTTCGTCTATTTTAAACCCAATCATGTCAAATTTTTTACGCAAAATGGCCAGCCTATCAACCAAAGCCGGCGGCGAAATTTGAATAGTCAAGCCGCTTGTTAAACGAGAGCGCAGCGATTCGTTCAAGCTTTCCATATCAGATATTGGGAGCTGCGATGCCGTGATTACAGGCTTGCTAGCAAGCAGCAGGGTATTGAAAATCTGAAGCAGTTCATGCTGAGACTTTGTTTTGCTTTGAATGTTTTGAAAGTCATCTAAAATAAACACATCCGCATTACGATGCCGCAAAGCCATTTCTTCTAGAGGGGCTGGATTGTTTTCTTTTTTCTGCAGTGCTTTTTTTCCGTATTCTTCATAAAATTCAAGCGCAGTTGAGCAAATTATCTTCAACTCCGGATTCTTTGCGCGCAAAGCATTTGCTATCGCATGCAAAAGATGAGTTTTTCCAAGCCCAGTTCCGCCAATCAAAACCAAAGGATTGCCATGAAGCTCGCCATCTTCAACCAAAGCCTTGCAAGCCGCATACGCTAGCCTAGAAGACTCTCCTTCTGCAAAGGAATCAAATCTATATTGCGTGGATATATCCATTGAAGGGGTTAATTTAGAAATGTATTTTCTATAGTAAATAATGATTAACTCAATGCTTGGGTATGGGGTATAGGGTTTGGGGTTTGGGCAATGCAAAAATATGTGCTTTTTAGCGAATTTAAGCCGTTTTTTGTGAAATTCCCCATACCCTATACCCCATACCCCAAACCCAAAGCGACTTAATCAGCACTTACTATATTCTCCCCTGTGAATCCTGATTTTATTCTGAAGCAAGTTTATGGGGTAGGCTCTCTTTGGTGGTTACCGGTGCTTATTTGGGTTATTTACTTTTTTTTGTGCCGTTTTTTGGATTATCCAGCTGATTTGGAAAAGCATATCCGAAAAGGCAGGGTTTGGCCGTATTTGCCAAAATTTTGGAAAAAAAGGAAATTTATCCGCGCTGCAAGCTTTTTGTGGTTTTGGGCAGGAAACTTGTCTTGTGCTTGTTCCTTGCATTACCTGCTCCCATACAGGTTCTCAAACAAATACTTTGATTTTGCGCTGATGGCAATTGGCATAGCGCTGTCTATATTTGTGCAAGTTAAAATTCGCTCTTTTGGAGTAAAAAATATTATTCGCTTGCAGCAAGACAGGTATTTTCAAATTTACACCCATCTGGCAAACCAAGCTGTATCAAAAGGAGACGAAATTTCCGATAGCCAGCTTTTAGCTAAAACTCAGTGGCAGCATCACAACGACCTTAGGCTTGCAGATAAACAAGGAAGACTTATGGAGTTTTTGAAGGGAGAAGCGAAGTTGTAATTGAGAATAGAGAATGGAGAATTGAAAATTGAAAATAACCAAGGCTTGGGAATATGCGGAAGAAACGCTTGATAAAGTGTCGCGGACTTTTGCGCTTAATATTAAGGTTTTAGGAAAAAAATTAAGAAAGCCTGTTCTCTTGGCATATCTCTATATGCGCATGGCAGATACAATAGAAGATGCTCCCGATTTGTCTGTAAAAGAAAAAACGCTTTTGTTGCAAAAATTTTCGCTTGCGGTAAATTTGGGCGGAGAAAGCATAGATGAGTTTGTTAAAGCTTTGCCGCAAAGCTGGCAAAACAGCGGGCAGGCAGATCGAGCCTTGTGCTATAACGCCGTTGCTGTTCTTCCTTTGCTTTTGGAATACCCGGAGCCGGTTGCAAATGCCATAAGAAAAGGCGTTGAGGAAATGTGCATTGGAATGGCAGAATTTTCCAAGCGTCAAGAAGTTAGAACGGATGGCTGGTTCACTATTGAAAGCGAAGCTGATTTAGACGGGTATTGCTACTTTGTAGCTGGGCTTGTAGGCAATATGCTCACCGAATTGTTTTGCGCCAGCGGGAAAAATTTTGATGAAAAGCGGCAAAAAAAACTGCGGGAATTAGCGGTTTCTTTTGGCCTTGCCTTGCAGCTTGTGAATATAATAAAAGACATTCAAGAAGATTCTTCAAGAAAGGTTTGCTTTGTGCCAATGGAATTTTGCCGCAAGCATGGCATAAACTCCGTGCAAGAATTTTTTTCGCCCGAAACTCCGCAAAAAAAGAAAAACCTTGCTGTAGGCGAACTGATCCAAAAAGCCGCAAGGCATCTGCAAGACGCAAAAGATTACATAAAAACTCTGCCGCGCCTTGAATACAGAATACGTTTGTTCTGCCTGTGGCCAAGTTTAATGGCAGCAGACAATTTGCGCGTTATATGCGAAGGCGGAACAAAAATCGCCAGAGAAACAGTAAAAAAAATAATTCGCAGCACAATAATTTTCGCTTGGAGCAATTCTTGGATAGAAAAGGAATTTGCTATATTAATCAAAAAAAAGGAGGCTACATGAATTGTCCCAATAAAGAAACCAACAAAGAGAAATGCCCATGCGTTTGCGAAGACTGCGAAAACCATTCCATTTGCTGCAAATGCGTGGAAAACCACAGAAAAAAAGGCGGCTTGCCTGCTTGTTTGAGATGAATCAGTAACTTCTAAACTATGGACTGGTTCCTTTCACTTCTATGGGGCAATAGCATTGCCCATACCGTTTTGGTTTATGCGCTAGTTATTTCAATTGGCATGAGTTTAGGCAAAATCAAAATTTGCGGAGTTTCGCTTGGCGTAGCTTTTGTGCTGTTTGCGGGCATTGCTTGCGGGCATTTTGGTTTGTCGGTAAATGAGCTTTTGCTGCAATTTATAAAAGAGTTTGGGCTTATACTGTTTGTATTCGCTGTAGGCTTGCAGGTTGGTCCGTCATTTTTCTCTTCTTTTAAAAAAGAGGGAATGCAAATGAACATTACTGCTGTTTCCGTTGTATTTTTAGACATAATCATTGCCATAGTTCTTTATTTGATTTTTTTCAATAAAGTTTCAATGGCTATGATGGTGGGCATTTTAACTGGCGCAGTTACAAACACGCCTTCGCTTGGCGCAGCGCAAGAAGCATTGCAGCAGCTTTCAATCCAGGAACCTATAGCCCTAGGCTATGCTGTGACTTATCCTCTTGGAGCTATTGGAGCAATAATCTCTTTGATTTTTTTGAGAAAAATTTTTAGAATAAACATAGAAAACGAAGCAAAAGAAATGGAAGAAACTACTGACTCAAAAGAACAGCCGGAACTTTATTCCATTTTGCTTACAAACCCTGCAATCGCAAACAGAAATTTAAAAGAGATAAAAGAGCTAGTCGGGCGCAACTTTATAGTTTCTCGCTTAAAGCGAGGCGAAGAATATTTAATTCCGCAATTCAATACAATTTTACATTCAAACGATGTGCTAAGAATTTTATCTGCTCCTGACGAAAAAGAAGCTATTGCGGCATTTATGGGAAAAGAAACGGAAGATGATTGGGAGGCCTCCGAAAAAAAACTTGCGTCTCGCAGAATAATAATAACGCAAAGCGAAATAAACGGAAAAACTTTAGGCTCGCTGAGTTTGCGTTCCGCTTTTGGCGTAAACATTACCCGCGTTAACCGCTCTGGAATAGACCTGCTAGCCACTCCAAATTTAATCTTGCAGTTTGGCGATAAATTAACTATTGTTGGCGGAGTTGAATCTATTAAAAAAGTAGAAAAGCTGCTTGGCAACACATTGAAACGATTGAATGAACCGCATATTGTCACTATATTCATAGGAATTTTATTAGGCGTTGTGCTTGGCAGCATACCAATTTCTTTTCCAGGAATGCCAATGCCTGTTAAGCTCGGTTTGGCTGGCGGCCCCTTGATTGTTGCAATTTTGATAGGACGTTTCGGTTACAAACTTAAACTCGTAACTTACGCT
>WRMM01000034.1 GCA_009777135.1 Candidatus Fibrimonadales bacterium | reverse complement strand
ATTGCGATGTTGCAATTCGTTGCGAATGGGCGAAAGATTTTTCGCCCCTACAGCGTTGATTGTGGACGGATTATTATTGCGTTTATCCCGAATATGACAAATACCGACACGAAAAATACCAAATGGCACACCGTGTAGGGGCGAAAAATCTTTCGCCCAATATACCGCCAATATCCAAATATCCACAGCAATACCGTTTACCTGCGGTAAAATCACAATTTAGATTAAAATTTAGATGCGTTGGCCCTGCTGTCTGTATATATTCCGAAAATTTTGTAAATTCTACAAATTCTGATTCAGACAAAAGGAAAGTATGTTCTCTACTCTAATTTACATAGGTCGCTTTGAACCCCCGCATAACGGGCATTTTGCCACAATCCGCAAAGCTCTGGCGCAAACCGAGCGGCTTTTGATTTTCATTGGCTCGCACGAAACCTGCCGCAGCCTGCGCAATCCATTCACAACGGAAGAACGGCTGGAAATGCTGAAAATATCCTTGACTCCAAGCGAACTGGAAAAAATAACCTTTATTCCAATTCACGACTCCAACTACAACCACCAAGAATGGGTGAGAGAGGTGAAAGCGAAAGTTTTGGGACATGAGAATAGCATTGCGGTAATCGGGCATAAAAAAGACAATACTTCTTATTATTTGGATTTATTTCCTGAGTGGGGATTTGTAGAAATGCCGCTTTTGGAAAACGGGCTTTCTTCCACAGAAATTCGCAACAAATGGCTAGGCGGAACTTTAACCGAGCAAGACAAAATTCCGCAGGCTATTTACAGCTATTTAAAAAACAAAGATAGCGAGGAGTGGGCAAAAATTCAAAAAGAAGAATACAAACTGGTTGAGGAATACAAAAAGGAATGGTCTTCCACGCCTTATCCGCCTGTTTTTGTGGCTGGCGATGCTTTGGTTGTTTGCAAAGGGCATATTCTGCTAATAAGAAGAGGAGCCTTTCCGGGCAAAGGCATGCTTGCTATGGCAGGTGGTTTTTTAGACTCCAACGAATCGCTCAGGCATTGCGCAATAAGAGAGCTTATAGAAGAAACCGGCATTGAGCTTAGCTACAAGGAACTGGACAAAAGCATAAAAGATTATCAAGTTTTTGACGACCCTAATCGGGAGCCTCGCGGCAGAATGATTTCTCACACTTTCTTTTTTGATTTGCAGCTGCCAGAGCTTCCAAAGCTGAAAGCTGCCGATGATGCTTCGGAGGCGTTGTGGGTTCCGCTAGAAGATTTGGATAAAATGCGCTCGCAATTTGGTGGCGATCATTACAGAATAATAAAAAAGGTGCTGCCTTGCTCTTAAAAAAAACATTTGAGATAGAGGGACTGCAAATATTTGCGCAACGCAAGCGCGTTAAAAATCTGCGGCTTTATATTTCGCCAAAAGATTTGCAAGTTCATTTGACGGTTCCATTTTTTGCCACCGAAAAATATGCCCTTGAATTTGTGAGTGGCAAAATTAAATGGCTAAAGAAAAATCTGGAAAAAATAAAAACAAATCCGCCTGTTTTGCAAAATTTATCCGAGATTGCAAAAGAAGAAATTGAGGAATTGAAAAAACTAATATCAAACATGGTTCCGCTGTGGGAATTTAGGCTTGGAGTTCAGGCAAAGGAATGGAAGCTGCGAAAAATGAAAAGCCGCTGGGGAACTTGCGACACCAGAACAGGAAAAATAACGTTTAGCACTGGGTTGATAAGAAAGCCGCTCCGCTGCATAGAGTATGTGGTTGCGCACGAGCTTGCGCACTTGATTGTGGCGGATCATTCCAAGAGGTTTTATGCGGTTCTAGCAAGGCATTTTCCGTATTGGAAGGAAGTTCGGCGAGAGTTGAATTATCAATAATTTTGACCTCAATTGTAAAATTCCCCATACCCTATACCCCATACCCCAAACCCAAAACAACTTAATCAGCACTTACTATATTATAAATCTATGGGAATAGTTAGCACAAATGAATTTCGCAAAAGGCTCAAAATAATGATGGATGGGCAGCCATATATGATTATTGAGAATCAGTTTGTAAAGCCAGGCAAGGGCCAGGCCTTCAACAGAGTTAAAGTTAAAAATCTTATAACAGGGCGCGTTTTGGAACGCACCTGGAAAAGCGGCGATACCGTGGAAGAAGCAGATGTAATCTACAATGATGTTACATACTCTTACAACGATGGCATTAACTGGTACTTCTTAGACCCGACCGGTGAAATGGTGGAAATACCCAAAGACGCTCTAAACGGAGCCGAGCTTTGGCTGCTAGATGGAGCAACTGTGCAGGTAACTTGGTGGGATGGAAAAGCGATAGAAGTTGTTCCGCCTATATTCGTAGACCTGCTGATAGTGGATTCGCCGCCGGGAGTTCAAGGCAACACAAGCGGCAACGTTATGCGAGCGGCAATTTTGGAGACTGGCGCGGAAGTGCAAATTCCGCTTTTTATTGAGCAAGGGATGCGCATAAAAGTTGACACCCGCACAGGAGAATATGTGGAGCGGTCTAAATAAACGACAGAAAGCTCTTGGCATATTGCTCGTAATTGTAGCTGCGTTGGTGCTTATGCTGTCTGCGTTTTTTGCTTCTCTGCTTTTAATCTTTCCAACCAAAGATCCTGAAGGCAAATTTACCAGAGAAAATATTTTACGAAATCTAGATGGCGAAAGCCGGGTTTTCTATTCAGATGGAACCACGGTAATAGGTTCTTTTTTTGATACCAATCACCGCTTGTACGTTCCCTACGATTCAATTCCGCAATCTCTTGTAGATGCAATAGTTTCTTCCGAAGATGCTAGGTTTTGGGAACACAGGGGATTTGACCTTAGCGGAATTGCGCGAGCGATGTTTAACAATATAAAAAACAAAAGTTTTAGACAAGGCGGCAGCACAATCACTCAGCAAACGGTAAAAAATGTTTTTGGGCGAGAAGAAAAAAGCATAAAGATTAAGTGGGGAGAGTTTGTGGATGCTGTGAAACTGGAAGAGCGATTCAGCAAGCAGGAGATTTTGGAATTTTATTTAAATCAATTTCAGGTCTATGGCTCCGGCAGGGGAGCAGCAATAGCCGCCATATACTTTTTCAACAAACCAATTTCACAGCTTACCCTTGAGGAATGCGCTTTTATAGCAGCCTCCGTTAAAGGTCCCTACAACTATGACCCTCGCGTGCAAAGAACGCCGGAGCGCGCAAAACAGGCGCTGGAAAAGGGGCAGGTCAGAACCAAATATGTTTTGCGCAGAATGCTTGAAAATGGCTATATAAGCCAAGAAACTCATGACTCTGCGAAAGTGCCGGAATTGAATTACGGCGAATTCAGGTTTAGGGCATCTTCTCTTTTAGATAAGGTGGACAGGGAATTGAATGATGATTTTTATACCGAGATTTTTGAGAATTTTGGCATAGAAGATTGGCGGCGCGCGCAGATAAAAATAGTCACGACTCTTGATGCGGATTTGCAGGCAAGCGCAGAAATGGCGGTTAAAGAAAATTTGCTCAGCTTGCAAAATAAAATAGGCGCAGACACAGCAAACCCATTGCAGGGCGCGCTTGTGGTTTTGAAAAACGGAATGGTAGTTGCGGCTCAATCCGGGCAAAGCAATGTTGGCTATGACAGGGTATTTATTGCAGAGAGGCAGTTAGGCTCTGCATGGAAACCTCTTTTATTTTCGCTTGCTCTTAAATTAGGCTGGGAACCTTTGGATTATTTGGAAAACGAATATAATCTGTTCACTTACGGCGGAACAATTTATTTTCCGCGCCCGGACCATTTAGACAAAACTCCGCAAACCAGCATGGCTTGGGCAGCGGTTCGCTCAGAAAACATAGCAACCATTTGGCTTTTGGAGCATTTGCTAGACAAACTTTCAATAGAAGAAATAAGAACCTTGGCAGAAAAAAATCAAGTTGACACAAACATTACAGCAAGCGCAAAAAATGAAATTGCGCTTGAAAAAGCAAAAATTGCTTTGACAACCGATTGGCTTTTGGATGGGCGTTTTGAAGCGGTGCGCGCTTTGCAGGCTCTCAAATATTATTACCATAAAAAAGAAGAAGAAAAGCAAAGAAGATTTCCTGATAGAATTAAACTTTTGCAGCATAGCTATGAGTATTATGCTTCTGCTTCTGGTATTGAAGAAGAAATGGAATTGTTTCCAAATTTTACTCTCTCGGATTTTAGGCAGGTTCAAGCTTTGACAGAGCAAAACAGGGCGAGATCGCTGCAGCCCGATGATATATTTTTATGGCCCGACCTTCGCAAGAAAATAGCCATAAGCGAGTTTGCGAGTTTTGTGAAGCTCATGGGCGTGGATCGCAATTTGCAAGAGGTTATGAGCATGCCTCTTGGCGTGAATGAGGCAACGGTTGCAGAAATGGCGGTTGCGTATCAAAGCATTTTGAGCGGCAGGCATTACAGATGCAAAGACAAAAAATCAACGGAGCCTTGCATAATAAAGGAGCTTTGGGACAGGAACAATCGTTTGATTTTCAGAAACGAAGTTTATTCAAGCGAGGTTTTGCCAATAGAAGCGGTTTTGCCTATGCGCGCCATGTTGAGAGCGGTTTTTAAATACGGAACTGCAGCCAGCGCATATTCCAAGCTTTCCATAACATATTCCGGCGCAAAATATCCTTTTCCAGCCATGGGAAAAACCGGAACCACAAACGAAAACCGCACCGCCGCTTTTTGCGGCGTCCTGCCTCTTGACACATTGCTTTCAATATGCAGCTACGTAGGTTTTGACGATAACATCAGGCTTCAGGGAAGGTCTCGCAACTTGGCAGGTTCCTCTGCCGCATTGCCTCAATGGGCAAGTTTTGCAGAAGCGGCTCTTGCTGCAAACAAGAGCGAAAAAGTTTTTGGCGAGCCAATAGACTACATAAACACCATATCCCAGCGCGAAGTTCCTTTGCCGAATATGCCGGAAAATATTAAAGTGGACAGGGTAGGCGGTTTGCCGGTGAAACAAGATTCATTGGAAACAAGAACAGCATTGTTTCCGAATTTTTAAACACATTTTTCTATATTACCTCTGTAAAACCCTAAAGGAGTCATTAAAATGGCAAAAATCAAAAATGTAGCAGGCCGTCAAATTTTAGATTCGCGCGGCAACCCGACCGTTGAAGTAGAAGTAACGCTTGACAATGGCTTTGTAGCCCGCGCTGCTGTTCCAAGCGGAGCCAGCACTGGCGAGCACGAAGCTTGCGAATTGCGCGACGGCGGCAAAAAATATCTTGGCAAAGGCGTGCTTAAAGCAGTAGCTAGCGTAAATGGTCCCATTGCAAAGCTGCTCAAAGGGAAAGACCCTTTGAAACAGAAAGACCTTGATATGGCTATGATAAAGCTGGACGGCACAAAGAACAAAAGCAAGCTGGGAGCAAATGCAATTCTGGGCGCTTCCATGGCTATAACAGTTGCTGGCGCCCACGCAAGCAAAATTCCTGTTTGGAAATACATTGGCAAATTGCATGGCACCAAAAAATTTGTGCTGCCAACGCCAATGGCAAACATCATCAATGGCGGCAAGCACGCAGACAACAAAATTGATTTCCAAGAATTTATGATAATGCCCGTTGGCGCAAAAACCTTCTCTGAGGGCTTGTGCTGGATAACCGAAATTTTCCATGTTCTCAAAAGTTTGCTCAAAAAAGACAAACATGCTACATCCGTTGGCGACGAAGGCGGCTTTGCCCCGAACCTCACCAATGACGAAGCTCTTGAATACATAATGAAAGCCATTAAAGCCGCTGGCTACAAACCAGGCTCGCAAATTGCGATAGCTCTTGACTGCGCATCTTCCGAGCTTTTTGACGAAGGCGACCGCAAAGGCTACAAGTTCTGGAAATCTGAACCTGGCAAACTTTACACAGCCAAAGATATGATTGCAAAATACGCCTCTTGGGTAAAAAAATACCCTATCATCTCCATTGAAGACGCTTTGGATCAAAACGATTGGGACGGCTACGTTGCCATTACCAAAGAACTTGGCAAAAAAACTCAGCTTGTTGGTGATGATTTCTTTGTGACCAATCCGGCTTTCTTGGCAAAAGGCATCAAAATGAAGGCAGCCAATGCAATTCTCATTAAAGTAAATCAAATCGGCACAGTAACCGAAACTCTTGAAGCGATTAAAATGGCTCAGAAAGCTGGCTATGGCGCAATCTCTTCTCACCGCAGCGGCGAAACCGAAGATTCCTTTATCGCAGACCTTGCTGTTGGCACAAGCGCTGGCCAAATCAAAACCGGTTCGCTTTCCCGCACTGACCGCATTTGCAAATACAACCAGCTCCTTCGCATAGAAGAGCAGCTCGGCAAAAAAGCTGCGTATCAGGGGAAAATAAAATAAATCAAATATGCCCAAAGATTCAAATCAAGAAATCTATTGGGATGCCGACCGGAAAATGCGGCTTTTGTTCGTGGTTTCCGGTTTGGCGATTTTTTTCGCATTGCTTTATTATTTATCTGATGTTCTTATTCCATTTGTCATAGCATTTTTGCTTGCATATATTTTAAATCCTCTTGTAAATCTTTTGCAAAAAAAAGTTAAGTACAGGTGGCTTGCGTCTCTTTTGGTGCTTCTTGCTTTGGCAATTATTCTTGTTGGAGCCGCTTTATTGCTTATTCCCATGATGGTTGAACAGATTGTGCAGCTGGGGCGTTTATTGCAAAAATACGCAAGCGATGGCACATGGAGAGAAACCCTTATTGAGTATCTTCCAAAAGGCGTTTGGGAAAAAATACAGTATGTATGGGCGGATATATGGGAAGAAAAGAATTTTATGCCTGTTTGGCTTGCGCTTCAAAATTTTGATTTGATGCAAATTGCGCAAAATATTTTAGGGAAAATTGTGCCGGGCGCAGTTGGCGTGTTTTCTGGAGTTGGCAAAATGTTCGCATGGATTTTCGGCATTTTTATGATAACTCTGTGCTTGGTATTTATGCTGATAGATTTTGAAAAGATGAAATCTACATTGTCTGCGCAAATTCCGCAAAAGCGCTCCAAAGAAATTTTGCATTTTTTCCGTTCGTTTGATAGCATAATGGGCAAGTATTTCAGAGCGCAAACATCCATTGCCGCAATGGTTGGAGTGCTTTTTTCAATATCGTTTAGCATAATGAAGCTGCCTATGGGGCTTTCTTTTGGGCTTTTTATAGGCGCATTGAATATGGTGCCGTATTTGCAGGTGGCAAGCATTCCCATAGCGGTATTTTTAGGATTAATCTACTCGCTGGAAACGGGAATTGCTTTTTGGCAGGTGATTTTAATAATAACCGCAATTTATGTCGGCATTCAAGTTTTGCAAGATTCTGTGATAGTTCCAAAAATAATGGGCGGCACGCTTGGCCTTCCGCCTATTTTGATTCTGCTATCGCTTGCTGTTTGGGGAAAATTGCTGGGATTTTTGGGTTTGGTGCTAGCAATTCCATTCACATGCGTAATCATTGCTACTTACAAGAGCTTTCGCGAGAGAAAGAGTGGGTAATTTTTCTAAATTATTTTGCATGAAAAAGAAACCTTCCAACACAAAGCGCAATGCTGACTCCCAAAAGCAAAATCCTGGCAAAGAACGGGAAAATGGCTGGTGGGGCGATGGCCCTGTATTCGTATTTTTATACAATAAAAGCAAAAAAGAAGCCATAACCAGCAGCGACGCCAAAGAAATTCTGCGGTTTATAGAAGACTCGGAATCCGTTTTGCACGAATCCGAGGCTCTGCGCATAATAAGGATTGACAATGAATATTCGCACCCCGTTCTTTTTGTTGATACAGGGAAAGAAAGAGGCTTGGACTTTTTGGACCATCTGCGCATGGCAGGTTATCGCTTGGCTAAATGGGCAGAAAACAATTCGGTTAAAACCTTGTTTATTCCCTCGCTGAAGGAAGATTCAGAAAAAAAGAGAAGCGCGATTTTGCAGGGACTTTGCCATGCAAGCTACGCCTTTGACAAGTATAAAAGCAAAAAAAAGAAAAAAATAGACATTGAATACCTGTTTGCAGACGACATGGAAATAGACGGAAATTCGCTCCAAATCCTGTTCTCTGGAATTGACTTGGCTAAAAACTTGACAAATGAGCCGGGCGGTTCTCTTACCCCTGCGATTATGGCAGACATAGCTCAGAATATAGCCCGCAAATACGGGCTTGGCGTTAAAATTCGCTATAGCAAAGATTTGCTGAAAGATGGCTACAATGGAATTTTGAGCGTTGGGCGAGGTAGCAAAAATGAGCCTGCAATGGTAACTCTTAGCTATAAGCCCAAACGTTTTAACCCTGTTCATATAGGTCTTGTGGGCAAGGGCATAACTTTTGATACTGGCGGAATAAGCTTGAAGCCATCGGATAAAATGCACGAAATGAAATGCGATATGTCTGGCGCTGCAATAATTTTGGCGGCCATTCAGGTTATAGCAGAACTTAAACTCCCGATAAGAGTTGATGCAATTCTATGTTTGGCAGAAAACCGCCCTGGAGAAAACGCAATACTGCCCGGAGATATTTTCAAAGCCAAAAACGGCAAAACCGTTATGGTAGAGAATACCGATGCCGAAGGCCGCCTTGTATTGATAGACGGGCTTGCAGAAGCGGCGGAACTGGGCGCAACTCATATTATAGACATAGCGACTTTAACAGGAGCCATACGCCGCGCTCTTGGAAATTCCATTGGCGGGCTTTTCTGCAATAGCGATGGATTTGCCATGACCATAACGGAATCTGGCGCAGAGAATGGCGAAAAATGGTGGAGACTGCCGCTAGACGAAGAATATGCCGATGGCTTAAAAGACAAAGTAGCTGATATTCGCAATATATCCGATGATGGTCCTGGAGCCATCATTGCAGCCTTGTTCTTGAAGGAGTTTGTGAAAGAAGGTTTGCAGTGGGCGCACTTGGATATAGCAGGCGTTGATTTTGCTTCAAACGGTCATAAATACACTGAGCATGGCTCAACGGCATTTGGTTTAAAGACTATAGTGGAAACAATCAAAAGGTATGCTATGGACGATGTTCGCAATTAAGGGGGAACTCAAAATGTTTAGAGAAACAGATTCATTGCCTGCGATAATATTGCGGGTTTTTAGACAACCGGATTTTAAGGGTCTTTTTCACAGGGTTGGCGATGAGTGGCAATGCTATGACTCTGAAAAACTGCAGAACAGCGTTTATTTTTTAAGCCTTGCTCTGCGAGAAATAGGCGTGGGCAAGGGAATTGGAGTTGGGATAATGGCGCCAAGTTCTCCCAAGTGGCTTTTGGTTGACCTTGCAACGCAAGTTTGCGGCGGTTACACCGTTCCTTTGTTTCCAAACATATCTTCCGGGCATTTTGAATATCAGGTTAAAGACGCTCAGGTAAAAGCTTTGGCAATAGATTCTTGGGAAACTATTTCTCCGCAAATTCACTCGCTTGTAAACTCTATGGACTCTTTAATTTTCTTCTCGGATCTTCCAAGCGGCATTGATAAGAATAAATCTTCCGTTTGGGATGATTTTATAGAAAAAGGCAAAAAACTGGATTCGGAGCAAGAACGGCAAAAATTTGAAGAACGAATAAAAAGCATAGAAAGCAACGAAATATTTTCCATTATTTACACCAGCGGCTCAACAGGAACTCCAAAGGGCGTGTCGTTAATACAAAGAAACATGGCTACGCAGCTGCAGGCAATATCAAAGTTTTTCCCAGTTGATACAAACAAAGATTTGTGCATGAGCATTTTGCCTATTGCGCATATATTTGAGCGAATGGTGGTTTATTATTTTTTAGGCAGCGGTCTGTCTGTTTATTTTGTGGATACCCCAAACAACGTTGGAAAATATCTGCCGGAAATTCGCCCGACTATCATGACCGTTGTGCCAAGAATTTTGGAAAAACTTTACGAAAAACTTATAGACGGGGCAAACAAAAAGCCGATACCAATAAGATGGCTTGTGAAATACGCCATAAACAAGGCTAGAAATACAGACCCTGGCAAAGTGAGTTTGCGAGGAACTATTTGGGATAAACTTGTTTATTCAAAAATGCGCGCCGCGCTCGGAGATAACTTTTATCTAATGGTATCTGGAAGCTCTGCTTTGAACATTCATGTCAACAGGTTTTTAAGAAACATTGGTTTGCCGCTCTATGAAGGCTATGGATTAACGGAAACTTCGCCGGTTATTTCTGCGGAATGCCCAGGAAATTCAAGGATGGGTTCGGTTGGCAAATACTTGCATAATCTGGAAGTAAGGATATCTTCTGAAGGTGAAATTCAGGCTAAAGGACCAAGCGTGTTCAGCGGATATTTTAACCGCCCGGATTTAAATAAAGAAGCTTTCACGGAAGACGGATTTTTTTGCACAGGCGACAAAGGTCGCATAGACGAAGACGGCTATGTTTGGATAACAGGCCGCTTAAAAGAAATGTTCAAAACAAGCACTGGCAAATATGTAAGCCCAATTCCAATAGAGCAGGCTCTTAGCCAGCGAGCTTTTGTGGAAGCCGCTCAAGTTTTTGCAGAAGGGAGAAAATTCACATCTGCAATTCTGTTTTTGAATCAAGAAATAGTTAGGGGCAAGCTAAGAAGAAACGAAAGAGAATTTGACTTGGAAAAAGCTTTGCAATCTCGCAGAATAAATACAGAAGCGCAGAAACATGTGGATTCTGTGAACAAGCGTTTGAACGAATGGGAAAAAATTAAAAAATGGAAAGTGGTTTTTGCCGAGCTATCAACGGAGAGCGGGCTTTTAACCCCAACGTTGAAACTTCGCCGCAAAGCTGTTGAAAGGATGTTCGAAAAAGAAATAAACGAGATGTATGAGTAAACTGGAAAGGATTTCTCGCATTCGCCTTGCGGATGTGCGTGGGCGCGTGGTGAAAATCATAGGTCTGGTTGTTGAATGCGAGGGACCAAGCGCCGGCATTGGCGAGCTTTGCGTTATTGAGCAGAACGGGAAAATAGTTTGCCATGCAGAAGTTGTGGGTTTCAGAGAAACCAGAACTCTTGTTATGCCGCTCGGCACGCTAGAAGGCATTAGGCCCGGAATGAGCGTTGCGGCAAAAGGCGAAACCTTAACCGCTCCCGTTGGCTATCAGCTTTTGGGCAGAATTTTAGATGGCATGGGAAAACCGATGGATGAGCTGGGTGAAGTTAAGTGCGAAACGCACCGCTCAATTTATGCGGAGCCTCCTGTTGCAATGCAGAGAACCCGCATAAAAGAACCCATGCTCACAGGAATTCGCGCCATAGATGGCTTTTTGACCATTGGGCGCGGGCAGAGAATGGGAATTTTTGCAGGCTCGGGCGTGGGCAAAAGCGTTACTATGGGCATGATAGCGAGAAATTGCTTGGCAAAAGTTAATGTTATAGCTTTAATTGGCGAGCGCGGCAGGGAAGTTCGGGAATTTATAGAAAAGGATTTGGGACCAGAAGGGTTGAAGCGTTCTGTGGTTATAGTAGCAACCAGCGACCAGCCTGCTCTTGTTCGCTTGAAGGCGAGTTTTTTGGCAATGAGCATTGCGGAATATTTTAGAGATGCTGGCGAAGATGTGTTTTTTTTGATGGATTCCACAACGCGTTTGGCAATGGCTCAGCGGGAAATAGGCTTGGCGGTTGGCGAGCCTCCTGCAACAAAAGGCTACACGCCATCTGTTTTTGCATTTTTGCCAAAACTATTTGAACGCGCTGGCAACAGCAGCAAAGGGAGCATAAC
>WRMM01000033.1 GCA_009777135.1 Candidatus Fibrimonadales bacterium | reverse complement strand
GATATGCTTTCGCCGTTAAAATCGCTCCCCGTGCCAGAAGAAATGGTGCTTCCGTTTACGGTCATGCCATCAAAGGCTACGTTGCCAGTGATATTATCGGCAGCGACCATGGCACCTCCTATTATTCGCCCTGCTGCAATGGTACCGCTTGTCGCAGTTGTTGTAATTTTACTATTGAGTGCTGCATTGTCGCTAAAAGTGCCACCATTAATTTGCCCCACTATTCCGCCTGCATAGTTTTGCGCACTAATTTCACCAGTTGAATAGCAATTGGAAATTTCGCCCCAAGTTACCCGCCCTACTATTCCTCCTGCGCTTGTACCTGTTCCTATAGCTGTTCCTGTAGCTGCTACCGTAGCAGAAGAATGGCATTCTGTTACTTTGGTCCTAGCTCCAGTAACATGTCCAGCTATTCCGCCTACATACTGAGTACTTCCGCTAATCTTGCCTGTTACATAGCAGTTGGTAATGGCGCCAGGGTAATCTATACCTCCACTAGTAGTAGCTTGAACTGTGCCTGCTATTCCGCCAACATTGCTGTTGCCCGTCACGTTTGCCCCTTCAATCCCAAGGTTACTCACACTACCAATAACAAATCCAAAAAGCCCGATATTGCTTGTTGAACTATTATTGATAAACAAGCCCGTTATCTTATATCCATCGCCATCAAAGGATCCCCAAAATTGGTTTGAAGATGTCCCAATAGGCGTCCATCCCGTACCAGTGCCGTATGCTGAAAGGTCAATGTCGTTGCCCAATTTGTAGTGAGCAGACAAGTCGTTACGCACATTATTCATTTGTTCTGGCGTTTCTATAATATATGGGTCGTCAATTTCGCCAGTGCCATCAGCGAACGCAAACGCCATTTGCGGCGCAAAGCATATAGCGATAGCTAGGCATAAAGGGGCTAGGAAGGGGTGAAAGGTTGTGAGGAGGCGTTTATTCATGGGGGATCCTTTGTTAATTGTTGTCTGAACCAGAATTCTCAGAATAAGAGAATTTTACAGAATAATGCTTCTTTAAGTTTGTGGGAATATTCTGGAAAATAAGTATAACAGACACTTGGTAAAGCGTTTGTAGATGGGCTTCTGTAAGTTTCTGGTAATACTGTAAATTCTGAGAATTCTGGTTCAGACAGAGGGTGAAATTGTGAAATCTTTGCTATAGGCTTTGCTCTTATTCCTAGAGCCTCCGGCAGAGGCTCAAAGGGGGTTATATACGCACGTTTGAACATTTGCAAGGTAATATAGAAAATATTCTACTTTGGAGTAGATTTTTTGCAGTTTTTGCTTGATGTTCTTGAATTTATTTGCTATATGTTATGGGTAGAGACGGTTGGAGTGCTCTAGGGTATAACCTAGGTATGGCTCCAATCTTGCTATGTGATGCGTAAGAAACAATCGAGCCTCCATAGGAGGCTCGAAAGGGGGTTTTGTAAGGTGAAAATCCGTTACCACCTCACAATTGCAAGTGAATATGGCGGCAAGTCATTGCTGACCGCTGTTGTTGTTTTGGTTTCTGTGTCGTAGATTTTCAAACCGCCTGCATCCGCTATAAATAGCCTTTTGCTTTCGCTGTCAAAAACAAGACCGCTATAAGCATCTGTTATGCTTGGCAAATTTGCGCCCACGGATTTGTTGCTTAAGTTTATGGGCTTAACCGGAGCATCGCCCCAGCTGACATAAACGCTTGCATAAAGAGTTTGGGTGCTTTCGTCAAGCGCCATGCTGCTAACACTGCCGGTATATAAAACCTCGCTTTGCCCGCTTTTTAAATCTAAAACTTCAATTCCATCCTCTGCGCCAAAATAATCTAATGAAGCAATAAATAATTTTTCATTTTTCAAAAGACTAAAATGCGGATTATAGAAATTTAGTTCTATTGTATTTATAACATTTCCTGTACTTGCGCTTATTAGAATTAAAAGCCCTGGATTTACTGCCATGTAATTTTCCAATCTTTGCGAAAGAACCAGCAAAGTATCGCCGTAAGCATTAATAGAAGAAGCGTTTGCTCCAGAAATTGGCAAATCTATTTTTCCGCCTAATTCGCAAGTGTTCGCATCAAAGATTTGCAGATAATCCAAGCTATACAAAGCAATGAATCCTTTATTGCCAACAACTGCAACATCGTAGGGATTTGAGCCACTTTCCAAAGATCGCTGAACAATAGTGCTCTTATCACCTATTGTTTGAGGATTAAGGCAATTCAAATTGCTTAGGTTCTTTTCTAAAACAAAAATCTTCTCATTGTGAACGGCTACTTTCGAGTCTTGGTCAAAAGACAGGCTTGCAGCCGAAAGACTTTCTTCGTCCGTTCCCATCCAGCGAAGCTCGCCTGTTTCAAAATCGCTTGTAAAATTAAGCAGAAGCGACTCAGAGTAGCTAGGTTGTTTATGATTATCTTTATTGCCATCAGAACATGCAAAAAAGGACATTGCAAAAATTGCAGAGAGAATGGAGCGTCTGTACGCAGCCAAAGAGATTCTTTGGTTCATGGTTCTACCTCGGAACATTGTTGCAAAACATCTTATGATGCTTTGCACCCCAGCAGGTTTTCCGACTTTGGCTTTTAGCCATCACGGTAGCGGGACTGTTCCTGATTTTCACAAGATTACCCTGAAAGAGATACTGTAAATATAGAAATTTTTTGCGAGTTTGTCAACTTCGCCGCTTTCTCTGAAATTTCAATGCAAATCTGTGCGCCTCGTTTCTTGCTCTTTGCAAAAGCTGCAAAGCGGAGCTGCGGCGTTTTAGCAGAATTGATGGCCTTTCGCCTGGGAAAACAATTTCTTCCAAACGCTCGGCAAGCCCAATCACGGGAATTGCTAAATTCATCTCTTTAAGAACCGCAAAAGCCACCTCAACCTGACCCTTTCCGCCATCCACAACCAGCAAATCCGGAAAAAGCCCGTTTTCTGCTTTTAGCCTTGTTAGCCTGCGAGTCAAAACTTCTCTCATGCTTGCATAATCATCGCCGCCAGTCGCTGTTTTAATCTTGTATTTTCTGTAATCGCCTTTGCTTGGATGCCCGTTCACAAAGCGAACCATGCTCGCAACAGGCTCTGTTCCACCCAAATGAGAAACATCAAAACATTCAATGCAGAACGGCGGGGATTTTAAATTCAATTCCTTTTGCAACTCAAAAATACTCCGGTTCATTTCATCGTATTTTGCGCTTTTTGCCTGCAACTCAACCAAAAGCATTTCTGCATTCGCTTTTGCAATCCGCAAAAATCCTAGCTTGTCGCCGCGCTGCGGAACACCAACCTCTATCTTGTGCCCAGCTATGCTTGTCAGCAACTCTTCAAAAACATCAAGCTCTTCGCTAAGCGGAATTTCCAAAGCAATCTCTCGCGGCAAATTTTCTTTTGAAACACTCAAATACCATCGTGGCAAAAACTCTTCCAAAACTTCTGCCGCCTCCTGCTCCAAACAGCATTCCAAATGAAAATGCCGCCTGTCAAATAAAATTCCGTTTCTGTATTCAATAATCACAACCGTGGCTAATTTTTTTGTTCTGCAAATCGCAATAACGTCAAGGTTCAAATCCGCATCGTTTGCCTGGTCTGCTTTTTGCTTTGCAAATGCGCTGTGCACCGCATGGATTTGGTCTCTTAGCTTGCTGGCATCTTCAAAACGCATTTCTGCGGAAGCGTCTAGCATTTCATCTTCCAGCTCCGCTAAAACTTCATTGCTTTTGCCCTCCAAAAGCAATTTTGCGCTCTGCACGCCCCTCATATAATTCTTTTCGCTCACGTTTTTCACGCATGGCGCCGCGCATCTGTCAATGTGAAAATTAAGGCATGGGCGAACATTTTTTTTGGGCGGAAATTTTAAATTGCACTCCCTTAAATGAAAAAGCCGCGGAACCAATTCCAAAATTGTCCTCATATAATAAGAATTTGTAAAAGGGCCAAAATAGAGATTTTTATCGTCTTTTGTTTGCCTTGTAATCTTCAGCCGCGGAAATTTTTCTTGCATTGTGAGCATTAAGTAAGGATAGTGCTTGTCGTCTTTTTGGCGAACATTGTAATATGGCTGGTGTTTGGTTATTAAATTCGCTTCCAGAATCAAAGCCTCGGCTTCGTTTTCTGTTATTATCCATTCAATGTCCGTGATGTGCGGCAACATTAACGATGCCGCTCTATGCCCAAATTTTTCCTTGCCGTCAAAATAAGTGCGAACTCTTTTATTCAAAAATTTTGCCTTGCCCACATATATAATTTCATCCTTTGAATTTTTCATCAAATAAACGCCTGGCTTTGCCGGCAAATTCTGTAAACGATTTTGCATCCCCTCAAACATGCTCTTACTCTATTTCAACCCATTTCACTGTTGCCTGTATTGTATCGCCTATGCTCTTTGGCTCGGCAGCTTCTGTTTTATCTAAAATATTGCGAATGAATTTTACCTGTTCTTTTAATGCGGCTAGTTTTGCGCCTTCAAGCTTGGGCGTGGCTATCATTCTCTTTAAACGCGGATCCATCCAAGCGCCGTTTGGCTGTTTTATGCCAAAATGCAAATGCGGCCCGCTGCTTCTGCCGGTGTTGCCAACCTTGCCTATAACCTGCCTAGCCTTGACTCTCTGCCCATTTTTAACGCCTCTTTGAGACAAATGCAAATAATAGCTTTGGCTGTTGTCAGAATGTTTTATTGCTATGAAATTTCCGCTGAGATTGTCGTAAGAAGATTGCGCAACAACGCCTTCTGCCACCGCATAAACAGGAGTTCCAACCGCGCCTCGGTAATCAACTCCGTTGTGAAAAGCTCTCTGGCCTGTAATAGGGTGAATGCGATAGCCAAAGCTGCTCGTTATATGCAGTCTGTCCAACGGGTATCTTAAACCCGAATGTATAAGGGCTTCGCCGTCTTCGGTGTAATGCGCGTTAAAGGAACTTTTCGGGTCTGCCTCCATATATAAAAAAGCCTCGCTTAGCTTTACCCTTGAGCCTTCATAGCTTGCAAATAAAACCTGCCCGCCTATCCACAAAGAATCCTGAAAACGCGTTTCTTTCAGCAAAACCTTGAATTTGTCTCCAACTCTTGCATCTGTTCTAAAGCTGACTCTGCATTCCAAAACGCCCGCAACAATCCCTACCATGTTTTGAGGAATGCCTATATCCCTTAATGTGTTGTATAAATTGCCGCCTTCTTGCAGAACGCCGTCATACATGGCATAGCGAACATTTACTGGTTTTTCAACCATTTTATACGACCACTCATCCGTGCTGTCCATCATTAAAAAATGAAGAATCGCAGGGTTTTCCGCATACCTGAACAAAACCGCTTTTGAAGTATCTTTTTGGTCAAAGCCAACCCAAAACACTTGCCCAGCCCTCAGGGTTCCCAGTTCAACTGTATCAGCCAAGGTATTTATGATATTAAGAGACTGCTTCAAGTCTAAACCCACGCTTTGAAGCGTTTGAAATAATCCAAAATTAGGCTCAACCCTTGCGGGCTTTAAAACAGGCTGTTTTGCTATGAAATTTTCAAGGGAATCTATTCTGTGCTGTATATCCTCAAGCTGAACTTGAGGGCTAAGCTGTTTTTCAGCAACCTCTTGTTCGTTACAAGCAAAAAATAATAGCGCAATAAAAGCTAGGAGAAACTTATTCTCGATTCTCAATTTTTAATTCTCAATTAGTTTTCTTGATTTCTCATTTCCGTTTGTTCTCTATCAACGGTGTTTCTCAAGTAATCGTTGAAATTTCGATCTATATTAATGCCTTCAAAATTGCCAGCATCCTGATCCAAAACAAATACAGCGCTTGGATTATCCATCCAGCCCACAACGTCTACGGCGTCAATTGACATGCCTCTATCGCCAGGTCCCTGCTGAACTCTTTCAACATCATTGTTGTTCACCCAGCCTTGGCCGCAGGTTGCTCTAACCAGAGTATAGGAACCGCCCTGCCTTATGATGGTCATTTCATCATTAAAGCTGGCAGAGCAGACTACTTTGCCGCCGCCATCCGATTCCGTAAGGTTTATATCACCTCTTTTTGATTTAACTTTATTAGTAGCTCCCCCTCTTTGCGCAAAAGAGAGCGCCACCGCAAATACGAGCAAAACAAGAAAGACTTTTTTCATAAGAACCTCTAAAATTCTCTAACTATGCATAAATATAGTAAATGATTAACTCAAACTTAATGTTCTGGAACATGGAACAAGCGATATGTGAAGCTACATTGGCTGGGAAATGGGACATGATTTTCCTACAAAACAGCTAAAAAAGCCATTTTATTTAAAAATCATATCCCAAATAACGTAGATTTGCACATCGCTTGTCCCATGTTCCTTGTCCCAAGCAAAGTTAATCAGCATACTATATACTAAATTTACCGCATGGACAATATCTCTGATAGGCTCTTTATTTTGCTTTACAACACTCTTTGGGCGTGTTTTGACCAGATTTTATGGCTTTGGGGAATGCTTTTTATGGTTGGCTTTGCTTTGCACGTTATTTCCGAGCTTAGGGGCAAGGCTCTTGCCCAGTCCGTGGGACCAAAGGCGGATTTGTTTTTTACAGGCTGGATTGGAACTCCGGTGCATGAGATGGGCCATGCGGTTTTTTGCTTTGTTTTTGGGCATAAAATCACGGAAATCAAGTTTTTTTCTCCATCGGACGATGGCACTTTGGGCTATGTAAAACATGAATATAACCCTAAAAACTCTTATCAAAAAATCGGCAATTTCTTTATAGGCATAGCTCCCATGCTATTTGGCTCGGCTGTTATTTATGCCTTGCTTGGCATTCTGCTCCCTCAATGCCTGCCCCAGAAGCTTAATGCCAGCATAGCAGAAACGGGCTTTGAGCTTTTTAAAAACCTTTTTAGCAAAGATAATTTGGGCAACTGGAGATTTTGGGCATTTATATATCTTTCGCTTGGAATAGCCAGCCATATTAAGCTAAGCGTTCCGGATTTCAAGGGTGCGGTGAGTGGGTTTTCAACCTTGCTGTGCCTGATTTTTCTTGTGAATTTTATTGCAAATGCAATTCTTGATTTTGGTTTAAAAGACCTTCCGGTCTCAGGTTGGCTCACTGCAAAAATGGATATTTTTCTCTCAATTTTTTACTCAATAATGCTTTATGCTCTTTCCTTGTCGCTAGCTTATTTGCTGCTTTCTTACCTGCTGCTTGGAGCTGCCAAGCTTATAAGAAAGTGATAGCTGCCGGCATTCCGCAGAGTTCGTAAAATTTTTTCAAAGCCCTTTCATGTTCGGCTGTAAAGCTGTAATCTATCGCATTGTAGTAGTCGCTGACCAAGCTTTGCGGCAAGCCGTGAGGGTAATGTTTTTCCCATTTTTGCAAACATTCCGTTCTGTTTTTTTTGAACTCTTTTATGCTGGTTTCCGTTTCGTTCAAATAACTTTCAAGCAGGGTTGCAGAGCCTCCACCCAAGGCTTCTTTTCTTATTATCCACAAGCCAAAAACAAAGGGCAAATTCTGCCATTCCAGCCAAACAGAGGCTAAATCATATTCAAATTCCCATTTATTTTCCGAGCTTTCTTTCAAAGCTCTATCACCTATCAAAAGCCTTGCATCGCAAGCTTCGCAGTCCGTTTTCCAAATCGGGGAGACCTTGAACCGCAAGCTCGAAAGCAATTTTAGCAAAGCTGCCGAAGTATCGCTTTCTCTGGTTAAATGCACTGTTTTTCCGCTCAAATGCTCCCATTTGTATTTTGAAAAAAGCTTCACAGACCTAATTTCAAGAGTGCTTGAGGTGCAGAATCTGTTGCAAACAACATAATTTTCTGGATTTTTTGCGTATTCTATGGAAGAAGATGGGGAAAGCATGATTTTGCCGTCCCTTAGCCTTTTGTTCTGTTCATGCGGAGTTCCATCTAAAAAACGGACTTTTGGCAGCGAATTATCCAAAAATCGGTGAAAAAACGGCGCGCAGACCAAAAAAGGTATGCGTCCTACGCTTAAAAAATGTTCCATTAGGGGTAAAACTAAATTTTTTTCATTTTTTCTTACCTCTTTTCATAAAAAAAAACTAAATTAAAGGGACAATGATTAATAAAACTGTAACCGCGTTTCGCTTTGATTGGTGTTTTTGACCATGCCTAAGTTTCTTGTGAAAAAAACTGCTCCGGCAGAAGATGGAAAATCCCTTGTGTTCAAGGGGAAAGTCGTAGAAGGCCCTATAAACAGGGGAATGGAGCTTCTAATATCTGTCGCTGGGCAAACCGTTATCCCCGTGAAAATAGCTGATATTTTGCACTTTGAGAAGTCTAAAGACGATTCCAAAAAAGTAGGTTTGGTTGCAGACTTTGAAGACGAGCCGGATGATATGGCTATGATTATGGCTCTTCGCATTACAGACGAAGAAATTGAATGCAGGCCAGCTAACTAATTCGGTTTAAGAAATCATCATAGCTGTCGCTTTCTCTGATGTCTTTGAGCATGTTGCTGAATATGCTCTCGTCTATGGGCTTTCTGTCAATGGTTGCTATTGCACCTTGCCTTGTGAAAGCTACATCCCGTAGCTTTTCTTGCTCGCTGATTTTTCTTTCCATTGCTCTCTGAAAATTTTCAAAAGTCTTTTTATCCATTTCAACGGCTGTAGTCCCGTTTGCTTGGTAAGATGCCGGAGTGCGGCAGTTTGGGCATGTGAACACAAAGCCCAGCAGTTCGCCGTTCTTTGGCTCTGCGGCATCGTTGCCAATGCCGAAAGTTAATTGCATGCTGCAATGCGGACAAGTTATGTGCAAATCTGGCATAGAAATAAGGTAGAAAATTGGGAAGGAGTTCAGACGAAAATTACTTCATTGCTGCCTTCAATCACGCTGCCGCATTCAATAACAGTTTCGCCCTTGCTTTCCAAATGCTTGCGAATTTCAGCTGCATCAACAGGAGCAACAAACGCTAACATTCCTATGCCCATATTGAATGTGTTATACATTTCGTTTGTTTCAACATCTCCGCATTTTTGAATCAAATTGAAAATTTCTGGAACCTGCCATGCGGAGCGGTTTATTTTTACTGAAACACCTTTGGGCAAAATGCGCGGTATATTGCCTTGAAAGCCTGAGCCTGTGATATGCACAAGGCCTTGCAGTTTTTTTGCGGGAATCAAATCTATCAAAGAGCGGTAGTAGCTGCGATGCGGAACCGCTAAAGTTTTGCCAACTTCTGAATCTGGTTTATAGCCGCCTGCTTCAAACAATGCTTTGCGGGCAAGCGAGTAGCCATTTGTATGCAAGCCTGTGGAGGGCAATCCCAAAACAATCGTTCCTGGCTCTATTTTTTTGCCGTCTATAATTTCATCTCTCTCAACAACGCCTACAATCGTTCCAGAAATATCGTATTCGCCTTCATGATACATGCCTGGCATTTCTGCGGTTTCGCCGCCAATTAAAACGCAGTCATTCTCTCTGCATGCTTTTGCCATGCCTTCAACAACAGCTTCTAAAACACCGCTTTCCAAACGGCCTGTTGCCAAATAATCTAAAAAGAAAAGCGGCCTTGCGCCTTGAACCAGAATATCGTTGCAACAATGGTTCACAATGTCTTGCCCAGGCAAGTCATGGCTTTTAAGCGCAAAGTGAACTTTTAGCTTTGTGCCAACTCCATCAACCGAAGACACAAGCACCGGGTCTTTCAACCCCAAATGATTGAGCGTAAACAGCCCGCCAAAATTGCCTATATCGCCAAGCACACCTTTGTTAAAAGTAGTGCGAACAGACTTTTTAACGCCAACCATAGCTGTGTCAGCTCTTTTAAGCGACACGCCAGCATCTTCGTAGTTCATTTAGTTTCCTCACAAATTAATTAATAATTAATAGTTAATAATTAATAATTGGAAGTTACTCATTCTTAATTATTAATTATTAATTATTAATTCTAATAAAGTTCCTTTAGCAGCTGCTCAATAAGGTCGGGGCTAAATCTGTCTTGGCGTTTGCCGTTTACGTAGAAGTTTGGCGTTCCCTGAACTCCTACTTCCATTCCCAGCTTCATGTCGCGGTCCATTACGGCTTGTTTTTCTGCGTCTAGAACCATGTCTTTTTGGAACTGCTCAATATTCAAGCCTACCTGCTCGGCGATGGCTATGAATGTTGAATCGTTCAAGCTGCGGAAGTGTGGAGCGAGCGCCCAGCGATATTCCCAAAATTTGCCTTGTTTTTGAGCGGCTATTGCAGCGGCTCCTGCAGCAGGCGCATTTTTGTGGAAGCTTAGCGGAAAGTGCTTGTACACAAGCCTTATCTTATCTGGGTGAGCGCGTGTCAGCGAATCTAGGAGCGGAGCAACTCTTGCGCAGTAGGGACATTCAAATTCGGTAAATTCAACTATAACAATCTTGGCATTGGAGTTTCCCAGCGCAGGGCTTTCATTTACTTTCAAGTCCCAGACTTTGTTTGCTTTTTCGATTTCTTGCTTTACTTGCTCAAAAGAGGAATTCATGCCTCTTTCAAGAACGTAGGAGAGCACGCTTTTTATTTCGGCAAGCTCAGCAGCAAGTTCGGAGTTAGTTTGCGGCTCTTTTGGGCCTTGTTTTGCGCAAGACATTGTAAAAGCCAATAATAGCGGAAGGAGAATAACTTTTTTCATGGGGGTAATATAGTAAATTTGAGCCTGTAGTCAAGGGATATTTTTACCTAACGCCAACTTAGCAATTATCCATCCTTCAACCATGTGAACGCTCGTGTAGAACCAGGGCCAACGCATCTAAATTTTAATCTAAATTGTGGTTTTACCGCAGGAAAACGGTATTGGTGGATATTTGGATGTTGCAGACGTTCGTTGCCGTGTTGCGGACGTTCGTTGCGAATGGGCGAAAGATTTTTCGCCCCTACGGCGTTCGTCAATTCTATGACGCAATGGATATGATTGGGCATTATGACGTGTTCATGCAGAATCGCATTCGGAAAATGTCGCGGGATTTTTTGCCAACATTGCATTGCGATTTTGCCGCATTCATTCAAAATCATCTTGCCATCGATGATTTTGCCAAACAGATGCTCCTGATTTTGGCAGCATATCGTCACAAAATACATGCCTGCGCTTGCGTAGTCGTAACCGCGCAAACGAATGGAATGCCTGTTATGCAGGTCTGGATTATATTTCATGCTACCTCCTATTTTTGTTCTCTATATACTTAGACGCAAAAAACGGCTAAAAAAATATAAAAAGTGCAAAAAATACATTTTTCTTCATTTTTTTTGCGTAAGGCACCCAATTTCTCAAAAAAAAATCAAATGCGTTGGCCCTGGGGCGGGGGTTTACTCAAAGCAAGTTAAACACAAAAGAATTATACAACCCAAGCGACAAAGCTACGCTTGTGTTGTAGGAATGAGCTTCTGGAGACATGGGGATTTTTAGCACAGAATCGCAAAATTTTCTTATATATGGCGGAAGGCCTTTGTCTTCGCCGCCTATAGCCATAACCAAGTGCTTTGAAAATTTAAAATCCACAATGGAAGTCTCAGAGCTTCCATCCAAACCTACAATCTGATAGCCAGCATCTTTAAGCTCCTTCAAAGCAAATTCTAAATTACCCGGGCGGCAAATATCCATTTTTTCCAAAGCACCCGCCGAACTGCGTTCAACAGTCGGAGTAAGGCCGCAAGAACCTTTTGCCGGAAGCAGCATAAGACGAACTCCAAGCGCAAGCGAAGAACGAATGCAGGCACCTAGGTTATGAGGATCTTCCAAATTTGCAGCTACCACAACCCTGCATGGAATATCATTTTGCTTTGCCTCAAGCAGAATTTTTCTGGTATCGTTCCAAGGCAAAACCAGCTTCTCATGGCAAAGAGCAACAACGCCATTATGCCTTTTGGTTAATTTATCTAAAACCTTTTCTTCCACTTGCTGAACATGCACATTTACCTGCTGCGCTAGTTTTTGCAATTCATACAATTTTGCATTCCCGCTTTTAAGCCTAAAGAGCACGCGGTGAACAAGCCCGGGCTTTTTTCGCAAAATATCTTCTACATCTCTTGCGCCGCCAATTGCGCGCTGCTGTTTG
>WRMM01000032.1 GCA_009777135.1 Candidatus Fibrimonadales bacterium | reverse complement strand
ATTCTGCCTGCGCAAGTTCTTGCTGTTTGCCGGAATTATATATAGACCACACAAACAATAGCACTATTAGGATTATACCTATAATTGTATTCTTATTCATTGCATGGGAAATTTAGAAAGTTACTTGCTATAAAATTCAACAACCAGCTGCTCGTTCAGCTTTACCGGTATTTGGTCACGCAACGGAATGTTCACAAGCTTTGCTTCGAATTTATCCTTGCTCACTGCCAAATAAATGGGAGCTTCTGGAGCGCCGTCCAATGCTTCTTTTATTTGCGGATGATTTTTTGATTTTTCGCGAACCGCTATCAAATCGTTGGATTTAATTATGTGATTCGGAGAATAGCTGCGCCTGCCATTGACCATAAAATGGCCGTGGGCAACATACTGGCGCGCAGCAAAAATTGTGCGCGCAAAGCCAGAGCGATATACCAAGGAATCCAGCCTTGTTTCCAAAAGAATCATCAAGTTATCACCAGAAGAACCATCTCTGCGGTTTGCCTCTTGGTAGGTTTTTGCAAGCTGGGCTTCAGAAATGTTATAAGTGAACTTGAGCCTCTGCTTTTCAACAAGCTGCTGTTTATAAACGCCCGCGCTTCTCTTGCGACCCATTCCGTGCTGGCCTGGGGGGAACTTGCGACGTTCTAAAATTTTTTGCGTTTTGGGAGTAACCGCCAAGTCAAGCGACCTGGCAACTTTTGCTTTGGGACCTCTATAGGCCATAATTACCTCTCTAAGGAAGCTCTTTGGTTAAACCATTTCAGCTGGCAGAGCTTGGCTCAGCTGAATGGGAATGGTAAAAGTAGCAAATTTTTTGGGAGATGCAAGAGAAATTCTCCTCAAAAAGCCACTGGCCGCAGTTTATAACCACCCCTTCTGGCACTTTCCACACTCCGCCAAGGTGATTATGGCCGTGCACAAAGGTATCGCAGCCCGTTTTTTGCATAATTTCCCTTATTTTATCCAAATACTCCTCTTCTGGAATTATGCGCTTTTTGTTAAAATCCCTGCTATTTGAACTAACAAAAAAGGAAAGATACATGCCAATGTCCGGATGAAGCCACTTAAACAGGAACCTGTTCAGCTTGAAATTCAAAATTTTCCTCAGAAATCTGTAAGAACCATCCTTTTTGGCTAAGCCGTCTCCATGGCAAACATAAACCCTCCTGCCGTGAAGCTCCGCTATAAAATGCGAACGAGTCTCTATCCCAAGCTCGCATTCAAAAAAACTTCCGTATGCAAAATCATGATTTCCCTTTACAAGCTTGACCTCGCAGCCCTTGTCCCTTAAATCTGCCAAAGCTCTCAAAAGCTTGAAATGCTTGGACGGAACATAAAAATCATATTCATACCAAAACTCAAATAAATCGCCTGCAATAAATAAATGAGAAGCCTTGCCCTCAAGCTCTTTTAAAAAAGCAATCAAACGTTCCTCGCGCCCTGGCGCAACGCCTTTTGGAGATGAGCCTAAATGAGCATCGGATATAAAGTAAGCCTGCATCACTTGACAATCCTCGCAAATTCTTTTAAAACGCTGTGCATCCGTTCTTTATCCAAGTCTCCATAAGCCGCCACTACAATCCCATTGGAAAGCCTTGCCAAAAGAGCGGAACTGTCTGGTCCATAAACATTGTTTTGCCATTTCGTTTTGAAGTCCATCCAGTCTTTTTCTGAAGCGGCGCGGTCGCTGTGGGCGCAGGCCCAAGAAAAATTTGCATCCCTATAGCGGCGAACAATCATGCTGAACGAGGTTTCAACGCCAAGAAAATAAGTTTTCTGCACAGAGGCGTCTTCATCTGCTCGGCTGTTTTTCAAACTGAAATTTTGAAAGCCCGTGCTTGCGCTTGTGTCTGCGGCTGGAAATCTTCTTGTGAACTGAATGAGGGAATCTAAAATAGAAGCGTTCTCGGATATTGAAAACATATAAGAAAAAACAAATAGCCGCCTGCCATGCCGCATAAATCTTTTTCTCTCATTTCCCATTAAATGCTCGGTTCTTTCTTTTATGTTGTCTGAATTGTAAAAAAAAGCTTTGGCAAGCGTTGCCGTTTCGTATTCGCAAATAGAGACTTTTATTGTATCGCCGTTGATCATGGCGTAATATAAATTAGCCTGTTTGTCTGCGTGGGTATAAGGCTCTGGATTTTCAAAATAAGCATCAAAAGGAAGATCGCCATTCAAGCGGATTTTTTGCAAATCAAATTCCTTGACGCTTGGGTCTTCAATGGAACAAGCAAAGAGAATCAGGGACGTTATTGCCAGGAATATGCGTATATTGTTGAACATTTATTATAATATAGTAAGCAATGATTAAGTCAATGCTGGGGAATAGATAAAACGCCTAAATTTGCTCAAATTTTACTATATTTTTATCTCTTCCCCATTATACCCTTCAAACATTTTCTTAGAACACTCTATAAATTCCTCTTCCACGTCTAAATCCTCGAAAGAATTTGCGTTTCTCAAAAGCATTTTTGCGTATTGCGAATTATACTCGCTTTCAAAAATGTTTTTTTCAGCTTCTCTTATTTTTCCCGATTTTAAATATTTCCAAGCGGCATCCGGAAAAATAGGCAGCATTTTTGTTTTTAATCCGTCTGCTAATTCCCATAATTTTTCAATCTGATTTCTTGCTTTTTCTTTTGATAATTTCTGCAATCTGATTTTTACGGTTTTCAAAATAATATCCGAATCCATTTCTTCTGCCAAATTCAATTCCAAATGCTGCAGCCAATGCCATAGCCTGTACTTTCCTTTATCTTCGCTGGGTCTAATAAAAGTTTTTACATTTTTGTCTTCCAAATTTTTCATTTTATGGACTTCTTCTATTTTCTTTTCTATAATTTTCTCGGCAAATTTTCCGCTTGGCAATTCGCCTCTAAGTTTGGAAATATTATAATCTTCATCTCTCAAAATTAAATCCGCCAGCTTCCATTCATCTAATTTATCAAGAACAAAAGGTTCTGTATTTTCCAGCAAACTCGCTTCTTCTGGCAATTCTATGTTGCACACAGTTCTCAAAAAATATTTAGGAGCATCAGCTAAAATTCTGTATAAGCTATCAATATCTTTTTGTTCTGTTTCTATCGGAGCAAGCTGCCATTCCCAAATATTCTTTCCGCTAACTTCCAACCACTGACTGCTAACCACCGACCACCTATTATCGTAGGTGCTTAAAGTTCCGTTGAAGTATTTTTTTGAGAAAGGCTGCAATGGATGTTTTGTGATTAGCTCTTCCAAATTTTTCAAAAACATAACGACAACGCTGGAAGGCTCAAGTTCTTCTGCATTTTTCTCATCTTGGCCTATCCAGCTTATGTAAAGCGCTTCTTTTGCGCTGAGAATGGTCTCTAAAAATATTTGACGTTCTTCATTTGCTATATCTTTATCGCCCTGCTTGTATTCTGCTATAAGGCTGATTTCTTTGCTTTTTGCTTGGCGAGGAAATTCCTTGCTGTTCATTCCTATGCAGCAGATTACTTTATGCGGAACAGCTCTGATGGTTTCTAAATTTGAAAAAGAGAGCATGCCGCTCAAAGAGTAGGCTGATTTTGCATTTGATTCTAATTTTTTTGGCAGGGCTTTTTTCAGAACGGAAAAATTTATGGAGATATTTGCGTTATTGCCAAAACCTATGAGAATTTCTTTTTTAAGCGAGTCCCAAGCATTGATGATTTTTTGATAGGGATTATCTTTGTCTTCGTTAAAATTAACTTCATCTGAGCCAAAAAATATTTGAAATTTTTCCTTGAAAAAATAATCCCAGTCTTCAATGTTTTTTTCACTTTTGCTTGCCTCTTCAAATTCTCTCAAGACATTTGCAAAATTAACAAAATCGCCTAAAATATTAGCTGAATTGCCTTCTATATCCGGGTAGCAGTAATTGCCATTTTCAGAAAATCCATTTTCAGAAATCATAAAAAAGCCAGCCGCTAATTGCTCAAATCCGCTTTCAAAGGAATAATTCGGCAATGGCGCTTTAAAGCTTTCCAAGCCATGTCTTATCGCATTTTCCCTAACCCATTTTTCCAAACGCTCTCTATCGTTTGGCTCCAATTCTTTGCCCTGCACATACATTGAGTATTCAAACAGAGCAACTATATCGGATGCTTCGTATCTGCTGCCGATTTGCGCAAAAAGCAAATTCAAAAGCTGTGCCGTTTTGCTGCTTTTTTTCACATCTCGGTCTGCAATTTTATAAGGAATGCCATTGCGCTCAAAAACGCTTTCTATAGCGCTTGCATAATTTTCGATATTCGGAGAAACAACAGCAATATCCGCAGGCGTAAGCTCTTTATTATTTGCGAATAAATCCAAAATATAATCGCATAAGACTTCAATTTCTCGCAGAGGGGAGAAGCAATTATTAAGTGTAAGGGAATTATCTTTTTCGCATTTTATTTTTTCATTGCTATCGTTGATTATATTATTTTGAATTTTTGAAAGCAAAGTTTCGTTGCTTTTGTCTGAATCAGAATTTTCAAAATTTATAGGATTTTCAGAATGATTTAGATTTAATGCTAGGATTTGTTCGTGGAATATTTGGGAATTTCTGCCCAAGTTTGCTATTAGTCGGTTGCCTAGGTCCCAGTATAGTTCTTTTTCGTTTACGATTTTGTTGTTTTCCCAGGATTTTTTTCGCAGGCTGGCGATTTTTTTATCGCTTAAATGGTCGCCTATATATTCGTTGCTGATTTGAAATAAGTATAAATTGACTTTGCAGCCGGCTTGTGATAAAATATTTAGCGTTTTTAAATGAATGGGAGCTATTGATAGGGGAGCGAAGATGAAAATTTGTCTGGGTAAAAAGCTTTTTTCGGTTAATTCATTTTCTATTAATTTGTAAAGCTGAGAAATATCCAAGTCATTGCAGTTTGTTTTTAATTTAATCCAAAGCTCTCTTTGCCATTTTTCGTTATTTATGAAATTGTCATCTGCATTTGCTATTGTATATTTTTCGCCTTTGTTCCATTTTTCAATTAGTTCTGGCCTGTAAATTTGGTATGCAAAAAACATGGTTGCTATTTCACTGGCAAAAGAAAAAGTTTTTTGCTCTTTTTCCAATAGCCTGTAAATTGCCCATACCAAATTGTTTGGATTAAAAATATTTTCTTTTTCATCTTTTTTATTGTCTTTTGGAGACAGGTTGTATGCGCATTGCATTAAAAGCCCTGCAAGAGGCTTGAATGGCAAGGCTGTCCATATTCCGTATTTGTCCACGCACGTTTTTTGCAAATATTCCTGCAAACCTTTTGATTCGCAAACTATCACGTTTCCGCCTGTTAAAAAGCCGCCCTTTGCAGAGCCTGCGCTGAAGTTATCTTTTGATAGAATGTCTTCTATGAGCTTGTCTGCTAAGGTTTTTAGGTTGGTGTGGGGTATTATTTGCATTTATGTAATATAAAAATCCAACAAAAGCTAAATATTGATTTCTACATTACTAAAAAGAGGAAAAAGTTATGCGTTTTGAATTTATCGCTTTATTTTTATTGCTTTCCATTTGCGTTGCCGCCGCAAACCTTATCCCCAATGGAGATATGGAACAGGGAAATGGCGGGTGGTATTTGTGGAATAATCCTGATGGACCTGCCGATATGGAATCGGTTATTGGCGGCGATGGATTGGGAGCGAATGGTTCCAAGGGGGCAAGGATTATTGTTAAAAAACCGCCTAATCCTGTTTGGGGCTTGCAGTTGCAGGCTCCTAAATGGCAGGCTGATTCTGCGGTTTATAAACTAAGTTTCAAGGCAAAGGGCAATGGCATTTTGAAAGCGGTTGTGCAAGGCATTGGTCCGGACTGGAAAGAAAAAGAAGCTGGCACTTGGGAACTTTCAAAAGACTGGAAGGAATACGCAATGCCTTTTTTGGCAGATCAAAAAGGCCACGGTTTGAACAATATCAATTTTCAGCTCGGCTCAATAAATGATACCGTTTTTGTAGATGATGTTGCTGTAGAATTCTTGGGCACAAGCTTTGACACCACCTGGTATAGCGAAGCGAATGCCAGAATAGAAAAGCATCGCAAACATGATTTTAAATTAAAGGCAAAGGCAGGCGAAACAGCGCGCATAGAACTTGTGCAGCACGAATTTCCTTTTGGCACAGCGCTTGCCCTTAATGTTCAGCAGGATAGCGTGGAAAAATGGTACAGAAAAACAGCGGCAAAATATTTTTGGCATGGAGTTAATGAAAATATTTTCAAGTGGCCAGATTACGAACCAAAAAAAGGCGATATTAAAAGAAAAGAAATGCAGGAATATTTGAAGTTTACAAAGGAAAACGATTGGGATTTAAGAGCGCATGCCATTATGTGGGGGCATCAAGGCTATGGTTTTGACAAGCATTGGAGCATACAAGGCTCTTGCGATGATTTGAAAAAAAATATTAAAATGCGCATAGATAGAGACTTGAAAGAATATAAAGGAAAAATTATTGACTACGATGTTTGGAACGAGCCTTTTCACGAGCCATTTCTGTTCAATAAATGCGGATGGGAAATTTTAGACAGCGCATTTATCTGGGCGCATCGCGCAGACCCCAATGCAAAACTTTACATAAATGAATACAACGTTGTTGCCGCTGGCGAAACGGACAGGTATTACGCTCTTATAAAAGGAATGCTGGATCGCGGTGTTCCCGTGCATGGAATTGGCGTGCAATGCCATTTTCAAACACGCCCTGTGATACCAGCTTTGATAAAAGAGAGGCTTGATAAACTGGCATCTTTGGGTTTGCCTATAAAAGCAACGGAATTGGATTTTGGCTCTGAGATGACTGGACTGGGAATGAGCGAAAATCAGCAGGCAGAAAATTACAAAACCTTTGTGACCTCTGCGTTTAGCCACCCTGCGATCAGCGGTATTTTGCTTTGGGGTTTTTGGGATAAGCGCCACTGGATTAGAGATGGCGGAATAATTGACGGCAATGGCAGAGCAAAGCCAGCGGCAGACACGCTTTACAATTTGTGGAACAAAACCTGGACAACAAATTTGCAAAGCACCGCAGACAAATCCGGTGAAATTAATTTTAGAGGCTTCCCTGGCAAATATAAAATTACCATTGGAAAAAAAGAAGAGTTTGTGCATTGCAGAACAGGAAAAAGCGAATGTTCTCCTCAATCTTCTCAAAAATAAACTGGAGCGCAGTGGAAAAGAAAATTACCACTGCCACTTTGCAATCAGTTGAATATGCCCTTAGAAAAAAAGAAAATTTGAACATAGAAGATTTTGCGGCTTTGATTTCCCCAGCAGCCATGCCATATTTGGAAACTATGGCAAAAAAAAGCAGGGAATTGACCTTGCAGCGTTTTGGAAAAACAATCCAACTATATCTGCCGCTTTATCTTTCAAACGATTGCACAAATTCTTGCGTATATTGCGGATTTAGCCAAAAAAATCATATTGAGCGAAGAGTTCTCTCTGCAAATGAAATTCTTGCAGAAATAGAAGCAATAAAAAAACTTGGCTCTTTTGAGCATGTGCTTTTGGTAACTGGCGAAAGCCCTGCAAATGCAGGTTTTGAGTATATATTAAATGCGGTAAAGCTTTGCCGCGAGCATTTTTCATCTATTTCAATAGAAGTTCAGCCTCTTGGCATGGAAGAATATGCACAGCTTGCAGAAAGCGGAGTTAATGCGGTTTATATTTATCAAGAAACTTATAGGGAAGAAACTTACAAACAGCATCACCCAAAGGGCAAAAAAAGTATTTTTGAACATCGCTTGCACTGCCCAGACAGAGTTGGAATAGCTGGAGTAAGAAAAATAGGCATAGGAGCTTTGCTTGGCTTGGAAAACTGGCGAGTGGATAGTTTTTTCACCGCTTTGCATTTGAATTATTTGCAGGAAACATATTGGAAAAGCAAATTTTCAGTTTCTTTCCCAAGGCTAAGACCTTTTGAAGGGCAAACTTTTGAATTATGCACGCCAAGCGACAGGGAGCTGGTTCAGCTTATATGCGCTTACAGAATATGCTTCCCAGACGTGGAGCTTTCTCTGAGCACAAGGGAATCAGCGAATTTCAGAGACCGCGCCATGATGCTTGGCTTAACCACCATGAGCGCAGGCAGCCGCACGGATCCAGGCGGTTATGCAATTTCCAAAACCGAGCTTACGCAATGGGAGGTGAATGATTCAAGAAGCCCCGCAGAGATTGAAGAAAAAATAAAGCAAAACGGCTATGATCCTGTTTGGAAAGACTGGGATGATACATTCAATAACGACTAAGCAAATCCTTATCCAAGCCAAAAACACTTGACAGCAACTCTGCTTCGTTCTGTTTCTCAATTTTTTGCTGAGTTGTTCCGCTTGATGTTCTTATTAAAAGCTTGCCGTTTTGGTAATAATACTGAACGCCGGCTTTTTTATCCAATTTGTTGAAAACCAGATATTTCATGCTTTCGCCAACGTAGCTTTGTTCCCAGGCTAAATTAAATTCTTGCATGGAACAGCCTTTTAGCGGAAAGTAAAAACGGAATTTTGCAGGTTCATTTGCAACGCCAGTCCAGAGGCTTAGGTTTTCGCCGTCTCGCTCAAGACGCACCCAGTTGGGCTGCAATGGGAATGTTGTTTTGTTTAATTGCGGAATGTTTGGCGGAATGGGCAAAGGGTCAAAAATTAAATAGCCCGGGTCTAGAAAAAGCTCTGTTCCGTTGTCAATAATGCTGAGTGCGCAGTGAGCGTTTTTTACATGCCTTTTATGCCCGAGCAAAAGCTTTGGAACGTATCCCAATTTTACAAGTTCCCTGTGCAGGCGCATTGTTAGTCCAAAACATGTATTTCCTCCGTCTTCATCAATTCTTAATATTTTGGTTAAATTTTCGTAAATCCAAAGCGAAGATGAATTGCAAAGCGAGAGTAAATTTTTAGATAGCATAAGCAAGCCTAACCCCGTCTGCCGCGCTTGTCAAAATTCCGCCTGCATAGCCAGCACCCTCGCCAATCGGGTAAATGCCGCTAACAGAAACTGATTCGCAGTTCTCTTTGCGAACAATGCGAATGGGCGCAGAAGTTCTTGTTTCTGGCGCAATTAAAAGTCCGTTTTTTATAAATCCGGGCATTTTTTTATCAAATTCATAAAGAGCCGCTTCTAAATTTTGGCATATATCGTTTGGCATAAAATCCCATAAATTGCATGGAGCAGATTTTTTTGCCAAAAAATTATTTGCGGTTTGCTTGGGCACGGAAAAATTTTTGCCGCCAACTTCAAATGCAGCCTGCTCTAGTTGTCTCTGAAATGCAATTCCGCTTTTTATATCGTTTTTATCTATGCTATGCGGAACAACAAGAGCGGAGTTTGCAAACGGCGAATTGCGGCGGCTGTAACTCATCCCGTTAGTTGCTGCTCCATTTGGCTCAGATGCGCAGGGTATCACAACTCCACCTGGGCACATGCAAAAGCTGTAAGCGGTTTTTCCGGTTAAGGTATAATCTGCGGCGCCCGTCAATTTATAATCAACGCCTTTGCCAAAGCGAAGCTCATTTATAAAACTTTGCGGATGTTCAATACGAACGCCAACAGCAAAGGATTTTCCCTCCAAAGCCACGCCATGCGCAGAAAGCATCTCGTAAATATCTCTTGCGGAATGCCCGTTTGCAAGCACAAGCGTTTCGCATGGCTGCCATTTTTTGTTTATGCAAATTGAATTCAAGCTATTGCCAGAAACCGAAATATCTTGCAATTTGCTTTCAAAATAAATATTGCCTCCAAGTTCCAAAATCTGCTTTCTCATTTTTTTTATCAAAAATTGCAATCGGTCTGTGCCAATATGAGGCTTTGATAAATACGCAATTTCCTCGGATGCTCCCAAGCTTATCAAATCGCCAAGAACTGCCTGCGAAAATTCTGTGCGGCTTCTTGTATTCAATTTTCCGTCAGAAAAAGCGCCCGCTCCGCCTTCTCCAAAAAATATATTTGAATGTTCCAGAAAAATTTTGCCTTTGAGAAATCTGCGAATGTCTCTGAATCTTTCTTCAACGGGTTTTCCCTGTTCATATAAATTAACCTTATGCCCTTTTAACAGCAAAGCATAAGCAGCCCACAAACCCGCTGGCCCCGCGCCTATAATAGAAACTTCGCATGGCTTGGCATTGCTTTTTTTTATTAAATTTTTGGAATTTAAATTTTGCTGAATTTCATCCGTTGGCTCAATGCTGAAGGTTGCGTTGCAAACATAATGCGGTTTTCCTTTTCTTCTGCAATCAAGAGCGAGCCGCTCTATGCGAACATTGAAAACTTCACGGCCTGCAATATTTGCTATGATTTTGGGAATAGCGTTTTTTTGCAAAAGCGGAACTTCAAATTGCTCTAGTTTGCAGATACTTCGTTCCACTTTGAACCCAAATAAGTCCCAATAATTTTTCCTTTTAATGTTTTGCCCAGCAACGGAGAATTGCACACCGAGCCGGCAAAGGTATTTTCGCTGACTTCCCATTCCAAATCTGGGTTGAAAAGAATTAAATTTGCAGGCTTTTCAAGTTCCAAATTTTTCGCTCCAAGCCAGCTCAACAATCGCTCTGGATGCTCAGAAGTTTTTTCCGCAGCTATTTGCCACAGAGCAGAAAGCGCAATTTCCAAAGAGACTGCCCCAGGGCAGGCATCTTCAAAATTCGTTTGCTTTTCTTGTTTGCGCACAGGGAAGTGGTTGCAGCTAATATATTGCACCGTGCCATCCAAAAGCCCATTCCACAAGGCTTCTTTGTCTTTTGCGCTTCTAAGCGGAGAATCAAAACGATATTCCGAGGAGAGATTTAATAGCGCTGAGTCATCAAATAAAAGATGGTAAATTCCAACATCGCAAGTCACTTTGATTCCATTTGCTTTTGCCTGAGCTATCAGCTCCAAGCTTTTTTGGCATGAAATTTCTCGCAAATGCACAGGAACGTCAAACCATCTTGAAAATTCTAAAATTCGGTAAACGGTTATTGTTTCTGCCTGTTCGGGGATGCCTTTAAAGCCTATTGCGTCTGAATAAAGCCCCTCGTGCGCAACGCCAAAATTTCTTAAACTTGGTTCTAGAGGGTGAAAGTAAAATGTTTTGCCAGTTGCTTTGCCATACTCAAAAACCATTCTCAAAAAACGCATTTTTTCGGGCAAAATTCCGCCATCTCCAAAGCCGTATGCTCCGCCGTTTGCAAGTTCCAGCATTTCGCTTATATTTTTGTGTTCATTCGCTTTGCTGAAAGAGGCTAGGAGTGCAAAATCAAGTTTTGACTTTTCGCAAATTTGCTTAAAAGAGGTTATTTGCGGCAAGTCGTCTATGGGATTCGCGCTGCTTTCATAAAGGCAGCCATAAAATCCGCCTCTGCGCATTGCTTCAATGCCATCTGCAAAGGAATACACATCGTCTCTCGCCGGTTCTTGAAAATCTGCGCCTATGGCAAAAAGAGCTGGCAGCGCAAGGCATTTGCTCCCATCTATTTCCATTGCATTTTTTGAGCTATTTCCCAAAAGCATATCCTGTTCGCTTTGCCAAGAACCTTGAGCAAAAGAACGAACATTTTTTACTAGAATTGATTGTTCTGTCATTAAACTAAGAATATAGTAAAATATTAACTCAATTCTTGGGAGTAGGGAATGGGGAATTTTACAAAAAGTGGCATGGACTTTTTGTAAAATGGAGATTCCCGTTACCCACAAAATAATTACAACGAAAACCTGCCTTTTTGAGCTAAAATCGCTGAAAGTGTCAACACTTGTTTGCAAAATGCAAAAAAAATGAATTTTTAAAATTTTTTTACCCCCTTTTTTCCGTCTAAGGGATAGAACAACCCAAAAATAGGAGAAAAAAATGGGAGAGACCAACACAAACCGCAAATTCAAGAACAGCGTGTTCACTACGCTGTTCGGAGAAAAGGAGCAGCTTCTGGAAATGTACAACGCCGTAAGCGGAAAAAACTATCCAAAAGAAACGGAAATAAAAATAATAACCCTTTCCGATGTCTTTTTCATGGAGCAGCAAAACGACATAGCATTTGTGATTGACGGAAAGCTCGTAGTCTTGGTTGAGCACCAGTCGACCATCAATGACAACATGCCGCTCAGGATGCTTATTTACATGGCAAGGGAATACGAAATGCTGACCAACAGCAAAGACCTGTACAAGCAGAAGATGGTTAAAATCCCCGAGCCTGAGTTCATAGTTTTATACAACG
>WRMM01000031.1 GCA_009777135.1 Candidatus Fibrimonadales bacterium | reverse complement strand
TTTTCAAAAATCCATTGCTATTCAAGAAATTCAATCTTTTGAATTTTGGTTTGCTAGGGTTAGTTGGGATTTTCTATATTAAAAGCATGGAAGCTATAATAACAACAACCGCAAATATGGAACGTGTCAATATTGGCACGTATGTAGAGTTTTCCAAAGTGGAAGCTCCTTTAAGCGTTAGAAAAGCCATGTTTGACAAATACGATGAAATGCGCCCAAAAGGAATTGACCTTACGGATGAAGAAATTCAGGAAATGGTTAATGAAGTAAGGTACGGAAATAAATACGGAAAAGTTGCTAGTGAAAGTAATTATTGATACTAATTTATGGATTTCTTATCTTATTAGCGAAAAATTAAACGGCTTAAAGCATTTGTGTCTTGATAGATACTTTTCGATATTTTATTGCGATGAGATTATTGAAGAATTTGTTAGGGTTAGCAATAAACCAAAAATAAAAAAGCATGGCATAGAAGAACGGCATATTTCTGCCGTGGTAAATTTGATTAGAACGCATTGTATTAAAGCTGAAATTAAAAATGTTTCTGGATACGCTGTAAGAGATCCGAAAGATATATATTTACTTGTTTTGGCTGATGTTGTTAATGCTGATTTTTTGCTTACAGGCGATAAAGATCTTTTAATTTTAAAGCTGCATAATCAAACGAAAATCATTTCTTATTCTAAGTTTATGGTTAAGTATAAAAGCTTATTATGGCGGATTAAACGATTTATCATAAAATACCTGCGAATCTTTTAATAAAGCGATTTCAAAAATCCATTGCTATTCAAGAAATTCAATCCTTTGAATTTTAAACGGCTTGTTTGCATTGACATCTACTTGGTGTGCAACTCTCTCTACGCTAAGCCCTTGCCATGCGGTTAACGCCTGCTTCCAGCACTTCTCGCATGTAGGAAGTCCATGGGATGGAGGCTTGCTTCGCCTGCCGCTTTATGGTCACGATAAGAGGCTTGGGAAGCCGCATGGAAACGGTTTCGCTTTTCTTTTGGGCAAGATAGCGTTCTCTGGCTATCTCTATAGCGTTTTTGCCGCTACGGGGCCGCAACAAAGCATCTTTTTTTGCCGCTTCCGCAAATTCATCCCCGAAATCGTGTGTTTCGTAGTATTCCGGGTCAATTGTCTTTCTGCTGCTCATATATCCTCCGCTCTTTTTTCTTTGCCCGGCGCACGGTTACCACATTGCCGGTTTCGTGATTGAAAACAACATTCCAAAGTTTCCCGTCTATAAGACCCAAAGCCAGCGAAACAAGTTCATCGCGAGCGCAGGCTATTACAAGGGTTTTTCCATCGGCAAGCAATTCATCTATCTGCTCAGGCGTTACGCCTCGTTTTATAGCTTGTTTTTTGCCGTGGTCGGTAAACTTTGGACTCATACTTGAGAATATAGAAAAATTTGTGTTGCAAAACGTGTTGCGAGTCTGTATAGGAAGCTCCAAGCCGGAATGCGCCTCAATCTAAAAATATTCCAGATGTTCCGGCAATTGCGCTGGCTGCCCCTGCCCTGTTTTTTGCCGTTGCTCTTGTTCTATCTGCGCTTGGTAGTGGTATTCGGCGAATGGACGGCAGATACATGCCAAGAATGTTTAATCATATAAAAATTGCATCCGTCCGCAAACACGCATCGCCCTCAAACGGCAAATCTTCCCTGCTTGGCGTGGCGGCAAATACTTGGCATTCTTTTTGTTTTACAATTTTTGCAACAGCTTCTCTTCTTGAATGGTCAAGCTCGGCAAAAATATCGTCTAAAAGCAAAATGGGCTTTTCGCCAGAGTGCTTTTCTATTATTTCTGCGGCGGAAAATTTCATTGCCAATGCTATTGAGCGGCATTGCCCCTGCGAACCAAAATCCCGCATTGGGTAACCTTGAATCAAAAGCTCAATATCATCTCTGTGCGGGCCAGCGAGCGTTGTTCCAGAGGCGCGTTCCGCATTGAATTTTTCTCTCAAAACCTTCAAAAAATCTTCTTTGCTCAAAGCCCTTGTATAGGAAAATTTTATTTCTTCTGATTTGCTGCACAGCGTTTGGTAAAAATCATTTATATGCGGCTCTAAAATTTCGCAGATATTTTTTCTCTCTTCCCAAACCGACTCCGCAAGAACAGCCAACTGCTCCGTCAAAGCCTCAAACAAATACTCTCCGCCAGAAGCATCGCCCTCCAAACTATCTTTTAGCCAGCGATTTCTTTGCTGCAAAACTCTGCGGTATCTTCGCAGCAAATCCAAATTGCTTTTTTTGCTGAAACACAAAAGCTCGTCCAAAAAGCTCCTCTTATCTTCTGGCGCGCCTTTTGCAAGCCGTATATCTTCCGGCGAAATAAAAACAAGAGGCGCCGAGCCAAACAACGTGCTTGCTCTGCGAAATTCCTTGCCGTTCAATTTGCCCTTAACCCCAGAGCTATCCGCTTGAATTGCTGCCTCATTCTTTCCTGTCTTTGCTCTCAAAACAAAACTATCCGCATTCCAGTTTATAGCTTCTTGCAAAGTTTTGGTTCTAAAAGAAAAACCTTGGCAAATAATATGAATTGCTTCTAGCAAATTGCTCTTTCCCTGCCCGTTTTTCCCGCTGACTATGGTTATCCCGCTGGAAAATTCAAGAGAAAATTCTTTTAAATTGCGAAAATTGCATTGTTCAAGAGAGAACAGCATTTCTCTAATTCCTCCGGCAAATTTGATTCCAGCTTTATTTTTTTTCCTTGCCAATTAAATTCCAAAAACGCAGAATGCAAAAACAGCCTTGAAAGCCCAAACTCCTTTTTAAATCTTTTATTCAGCGCAAAATCCCCATGCCTTGAATCTCCCAAAAGCGGGTGCCCTATTTGTGCAAAATGAATTCTTATCTGATGCTTGCGCCCAGTTTTCAAACCCACTCTGACTAAACTGCATTCTCCAAAACTCTTTTCTGTCTTCCAAACGCTCTCAGAAGTTTTCTCATCGCCCGGCAAAGGCATGCTTATTTTCCCGCTCTTTTGCGGCATAACGCCCTTTGCCAACGCCAAATATTCTTTTTTAATTTCTCGCTCTCTGAGCATTCTTCCAAATTCGCGCAAAGCCTGCCCTGAAAGGGCAGCTATAATCAAGCCCGAGGTTTCTTTGTCCAAGCGATGAACAAGAGCTGGTTTAAAATCCAAATCCATGCCTTTGGCCCAAATATCCAAAATCCCAGCCAAAGATTCTTCTTCGCTAATCCCGCTGCCAGACTGGCTAGCCATTCCGCACGGTTTGTTCAGCACTGCAAAATCGGAGTTTTGAAAAACAAAATCCAATTTTTCATCCACATCGCAAAACGATTTTTTCACATTTTTTGGCGGTTCTTGCGGCAAATTCTCATATATCCGGAGCGCATCATTTTCGCAAAGCATTTGAGCAGCCTTGCCCACTGCCCCATTCACCCGCACTTTTTTTTTGCGTATAACGGCAAAAATCATAGAAAGCGGCACAGCAGGAAAAGCCTTTCGCAAAAAACGATCCAGCCTTTGCCCAGCGTTGTGCTTGTTGATAGTAAGAGACAGCATTTTTTATATTAGGTAGATGAAGCCTATGAACAAAATAGTAATTTGCGGCGGAACTCATGGCAATGAGTTAACGGGTATTTATTTGGCAAAAAAACACAACTGGTTCTTGGCAAACCCGTCAGCCATAGCCGCATGCCGCAGATACATAGACACGGATTTGAACAGATGCTTCGCTTTATCCCAGTTGAGAGTTGAGAGTGAAGAATTGAGAGTTGAACATTTAAGAGCGAAAGAGATAAACGCAATATTCGGCGGCAAAGGAACCGAAAATGCGCCTGATTTGATTTTGGATCTTCACAACACCACCGCAAATATGGGGGTAACGCTGATTTTGAATTCCAGAGAGCCTGTATCGCTAGCTATTTCTGCAATAATAGCAAAAGAATTTGAAGATGTGCGTATCTATATGCAGCCCGAAAAGAGAGACGAAACGCCGTATCTAGGTTCCATAGCGAAAAGGGATGTTTGCATAGAGGCTGGTCCTCAGCCGCACGGAACCCTTGACGCAAAGCTGTTGTTCAAAGTGGAGCGAATTGTTTTTCGTTTTCTTGAGCTTGCAGAGGCATGGAACAAAGGCAATTTGCCAAAAGCAGACGGCGAGATTGAAATATTCACAGAAACGCGCAGCATAGATTATCCAAGGGACAGCGATGGCAATATCACCGCTATGATCCATCCAGCTTTGCAGGGCAGGGATTATTGCGAGCTTAGGGCAGGAATGCCTGTGTTTTTGGGTTTTGACGGCAAAGAAATTTTTTGGGAAGGCGAGACTTGCTATCCTGCTTTTATAAATGAGGCTGCTTATTACGAAAAGGGCATTGCCATGAATTTGACTGAACTTTTGTGCAGTACCGTTCCACTCCCCACTCCCTGCTAGCCACTCCCCAGCAAAGTAAATCAGCGTTTACTTTACTATATTACCAATATGGACAGACGTAATTTCTTAAAGAACCTTGCAATAGCAGGCACCGCTTTTACGCTTAAAATGAAAGGCGGAATGAGCGTTTTTGCTCAAACCACAGATGCTCAAACAGGAAATGCAGACTTGATAGCCGTTATGGGCGGAGAGCCTGCCGCTATGTTCCAAAAAGGCATTGCAGAAATGGGCGGAATGAGCAGGTTTGTAAAACGAGGGCAGAAAGTGGTTGTAAAGCCCAATATCGGGTGGGATAAAGCGCCTGAGCTGGCGGCAAATACCAATCCGCTCTTAGTTGGAGAAATTGTTCGCCAGTGCGTTGCGGCAGGAGCAAAAGAAGTTGTTGTTTTTGACAATACCTGCGATGAATGGAGAAAATGCTACGCAAACAGCGGCATAGAAGCTGCGGCAAAATCCGCAGGAGCAAAAATGCTGCCAGGGAATTTAGAAACCCATTACAGCCAGGTTTCCTTGCCGCAAGGCGAAATATTGAAAAACGCAAAAGTTCACAAAGCAATTTTGGATTGCGATGTATGGATTAATGTTCCCGTGCTAAAGCATCATTCGGGAGCAAACTTGACCATTGCCATGAAAAATCTGATGGGAATTGTTTGGGACAGAAGAATTTTCCACAGCTCTGGCTTGCAGCAGTGCATTGCAGATTCATGCACGTTCAGCAAAAAACCTGTGCTGAATGTGGTTGATGCTTACCGAGTTCTCAAAACAAACGGGCCAAGAGGGAGAACAGAAGAAGATGTAGTCCTTTCCAAAGCCTTGTTCGTATCGCAAGACATGGTGGCTGTGGACACCGCTGCCGCAAAATTTTTCAATCAAATCCGCGAAATGCCTTTGGAGCATGTAAAACATCTGGAACATGGCCAAGCATTGAAAGTTGGAACAATGGATATTGACAACTTGAATGTGAAAAGACTCAGGATGTAATTATCTTGTAATGAATCCCGTCTAAAAGCGCGAACCACGAGGCTTCAATAATGTTGGTGCTTACCCCGGCGGTATGCCAATTCTCTTTGCCATCGCCAAAAGTTATCCACACGCGCACAGAAGCGTCCGTTCCAACCTTGCTTCCTAAAACCCGCACTTTGTAATCGCCCAAACGCACATCGGCAATGCTTGGAAAATGCTCAATCAAAGCCTTGCGAAGCGCATTGTCCAAAGCGTTAACCGGACCATCGCCCTCGCTAACCTCATGGACAATTTTTTCGCCGATTTGCAACTTAACAGAAGCCTCGGAAACATGAACGCCATCTTCTCCCATATCTTCTATAACGCGATAGCCAAGCGTTTTGAACCTGTCTTGATAAAGCCCAAGATAACGCCTGGCAAGCACTTCAAAACTGCCCTCAGCGGTATCAAATGCAAAACCCTGATTCTCCTTTTGCTTAACGCACTCCAAAAGCTCTGCAACCACTTTTGATTTTTTGTCTAAGCCGGGCAAAATGCGAGAGAGTTTTTCCACAATAAGCGCTCCGCCTGCTTGGTCGCTGGTTACAAATTCCCTTGAATTGCCAACCATTTCTGGATTTATATGCTCAAAGCTATGCGAAATTTTCAGCACGCCGTCTATATGCGCTCCGCCCTTGTGCGCAAAGGCTGTTTCGCCAACAAAAGGAGCGCGGATATCGCTTGGCACATTTGCAACCTCGTCCACAGCAAGGCTGAAATAGCGTAGCTTTTGCATATTGTTTTTGCATTTTAAGTCATAGCCCATTTTCAGAAAAAGGTCTGCAGCGATGGTTATCAAGTTTGCGTTTCCGCAACGTTCTCCATAGCCATTTATAACGCCTTGCACATGAATTGCGCCTGCATTCACTGCGCAAAGCGAGTTTGCAACCGCAAGCCCTGCATCGTTGTGGCAATGTATTCCAACCTTGCAATTCACATTTTTAATTACTTCCTTAACAATATTCTCAACTTCCCAAGAAAGCGTTCCGCCATTGGTATCGCACAAAACAATGCACTCCGCCCCGCCAAGCTCTGCCCTCTTTATGGTTTTGAGCGCATATTCCGGATTTGCCTTGTAGCCATCAAAAAAATGCTCCGCATCGTAAATCACCTGCTCCGAATGTTTTTTCAAAAATTCCACGGAAGAGCTTATCATATCCAAATTCTCTTCCAGCTCGGTGCGAATAACATCCGTAACATGTATATCCCAAGATTTTCCGAAAATAGTTTTTACGGGAGCCTCGCTTTTAACCAAGTGCTGCAAAATAGAGTCTTGCTCAGGAGCGATTTTTGGCCGCCTAGTGCTGCCAAATGCGGCTATCTTTGAATTTGAAATGTTTTCACTGCGAATAAGCCTGAAAAATTCCTCATCGGTAGGATTGCCTTTGTTTGGCCAACCGCCTTCAATATAATCAACCCCAAACTCATTCAGCAAATGAGCTACTCTAATTTTGTCGTTCAAGGAAAAGTTGATTCCTCTGGCTTGATTGCCGTCTCGCAATGTTGTGTCGTAAAGTGATATGAGCATGGAAAGGATAATTTAGAAAATGCGTTTTTACATTGTTTAAAAAATATAACAAAATCCCACGGCTTATGCAAAATTTTATCCTTTTTGTCTGAATCAGGATTCTCAGGATTTATGGATTTTTAGGATTTTTTTGCTGAAAATACGTTTGTATTCCAAGCTCTTGCCGCCGAAGTTTATCAAAAGGCCTATTGGTAATTTATATGCCTCTAAGTAATTTTTCGCCTGGGCTAAATGAACTTCCTCTAAATTCGTCAAAGCTTTAAGTTCAATTATTACCTTGCTCTCTACCACAAAATCTGCCCTGCGAGTTCCAATCTCAAATTTTTCATAATATATAATTTGCTCTTTTTCTCTCTTAAATTTCACCCCGGCCTTGCTTAGCTCAATGGCAAGAGCTCTCTGGTATATTACCTCTTGAAATCCATTCCCAAGCGTTTTATGAACTTTTATGGCACATCCAATAATCTTATATGTCAAATCATCATCTATAAATATCCTGTCAATCCTAGAATCCTGAGAATCCTGGTTCAGACAATTAGGATGCTGCCCCTGCTGCCTTACATTACATTCACCTTCACAACGCCGCTAGAATGCATAATTAAAATATATGAATATTCGGCTGGGGCTATGTCTAAAACGTTTCTTATGCCTAGCGAGTCTAGGCTTAGGGTTTTTCGCCAAACGGCTTGGTTATCGTAAACGCCTATTTTTCTGCATGTTTTGTCTAAAAGGTAAACGCCGTAGTTGTTTGCTGCTAGCCTGTCTGCGGAGCAGAAATGTTTTTCATTGCCTGAGGTTTGAGACATCGGGTCGCTGTAAGTAAAGCTGCCATGCATTGTTAAGTTCATTGGCATTGAAATTCCTTCTGCGGCAAAATATTCGCTATCAGTTGCCGTTAAAGCAAAAACCTTCTGCGAAGGCACGTCTCTATTTTTTGCGCACGGATTTATGCTCCAAACTTCAAGCCCCATATTGCTTCCAACCGCAAGTTCGTTGCCGCGAATTGCAAAAACTCCGTTTCTGGCATTGCATACCGTTTTATTATCCCAAGACTTTAATTCCGCAATGTCTTGAACATAAAAACTATTGCCCGCAGAAATAACATCGCTGGGAAATCCGCTAAAAGAATAAGATTCTTCCAAATTGAATGCGCACTCGTATAAATTATCCCTTTTATAAAAATGCACATTATAAGAATCGTCTAAAATATAAAGATTCCCATTATTCCCAGAAGCCATCTTAACTGGCCTGCGCAATGCCGGCAAAAAATCATCAAAAGAACCGAATGAACAGGAAACTTTCCCAATCGTTCCGCTTTCCCATTCACCGCCGCACCCAAGCAAAGCTATGCAAAGGAGGCTTATTTTTTTAAAGGTTTCCACCACCCCTCGTTTTCTTTGTACCATTTTACGGTTTCTGGCAATCCTGTGCTGAACGTGTATTTTGGTTCCCAGCCAAGTTCTTTGCGAATACGGGTTGCATCTATGGCGTAACGCAAATCGTGGCCCAAGCGGTCTGTTACAAATTCAATTTTGTCTTCGCACAAGCCCATTATTTTAACGAGTTCTTTTGCTATGTCAATGTTTTTCCATTCATTGTTTCCGCCAATGTTATATACTCGCCCCGCCTCTCCTTTTTCCAAAGCGAGCAAAATTCCCATGCAATGATCCTCCACATGAAGCCAATCGCGGATATTTATGCCCTTGCCGTAAACAGGAATTTTTTTGCCCTGCATAAGATTTGTCACTGCAAGCGGAATTAGTTTCTCTGGAAATTGATAAGGGCCGTAATTGTTTGAGCAGCGGGTAATAACGGTATCAAGTTTGTAGGTTTCGTTCCATGCGCGCGCCAAAAAATCTGCCGCCGCCTTTGATGCGCTGTATGGGCTGTTCGGCGCAAGAGGAGTGTCTTCGGTAAAAAGCCCGGTTTCTCCAAGCGTTCCGTAAACTTCATCCGTGCTAACCTGCAAAAATCTTGTTTTTTTCTCTTGCGCATATTTCAGAAGTTTCAAAGTTCCTTCCACATTAGTGCGAATAAACACGCCTGGATTTTTTATGGAATTATCAACATGCGATTCCGCCGCAAAATTCACAACGGCATCCAGCTTGCCAGGCAGTAAACTAGCCGCAGCAGAAATGTCTTCATCGCTGGTTATGTTGCCTTTGAAAAAAGAATAATGCGGATTGCCTTCAATATCTCTCAGATTTTCAATATTACCCGCATAAGTCAAGGCATCCAAATTCGCAATGTTCCAATTTGGCCGTTCTTTTAAAACAAGTTTAACAAAATTGGCTCCAATAAACCCACAACAACCGGTAACTAAAATGTTCATGCTTTGAATGTAGAAAAATTTATCCACACTCCGGGTCATCCTTATGCTCTTCGCACCATTTTTTTACCTCTCGGTCTAAAACGGGAGAGTTTTTGCTTTTTGAAAAGCGAACCATTGCAGAGCCGCAAGGCGGATATCTGTCTATTGGAAAATATCTGTGCTCGCACCAAGTGATAAATTCTTCTGCGCTGAGAACTGCTCTCAGTTTATCGCTAGGAATCTCATACCAAGGGGGCATGGGCTGCGTGGAAATTTTATCCCAGATTAGCTTGTCCCAATACCATACGCATTCTTTATGAAGTATCCAATTTGGCGTATTGGATTCATTATCGTCTCTGTCCGTATCTTTGCAATAATATTCTTGCGCAGCCAAAAACGGATAAACTTTAATGGAATTTAATGTATCAACATTTACCTCAAAAGTATCAACCAGCATTCCTGCAAAAATTCCTGCGCCGCCTTCAATATTGTAAATGGGTTTTATGCGGCTATCAGAACCGCCTTGCAAAAAAGTGTTTTGAAATTTAAAATAATCCGGTGTGGAAGCGTAAAAGAGCAATTTTATTTCCCCGATTGCAGGCATATTTATTCCCATAATAGGAATGCTGTCTATAGCTTTAGGCATATCTGAGTATTGCTGGTTTTCTACAGAGATCAGAATTCTTCCGTTGTCAAATCGCGCTTTGCGAGCAGTATCGTTTCTTTCTGTGAAATTCTCTATAAATTTGTCAATGGAATTTTCGCCCCAAAAAACGTCTTGGCCATAAGCCATTGTAACAAGAACTGAGCCTATATCGTCGCTGTATTCGGGAATAAAATAATTTGATTGCAAATCCATGGGCGCAGGCAAATATACAATTGTGTCTCCTGGCTTGAATTGCTGTTTTAGCAAATCGTAGGCTCTTAGGATTTTGAATTTTTGCGGAATATATGTTGAAGCATTAAATTCGCTAGTTGTTCTTCTTCCTGCGCTGTCCCAAGTTATTGAGATATCCAGTTCATAATTTTTTCCTATATCTGCGATTAGGTCTTTTGGACCAACAAAGCAGTTGGGATTATGGGCATAGTCAGCTATATCTGGCTCTAAAAAAAATGCCGTGTCTTTTCCGTTGAATGAACCCGAGATTTTTATATTTGCTTCCTCATAAAATGCAAAGCCTTGCATGCGAACTTCTTTTAGCGAGTGCAACTTATCCAAACACACGTTTTTAACAGGCCGCCCTGAAACAATATATGCATAAACCCATATTCCCTGATAGGTTTCAGGATTTTCCGGGTAATAGCTCCAAGGTCCCTGGCAGGAAAAAAGCAATAAAAAAAGGAGTAATTTTCTTTTCATGGTTTGCAGCTTCTAATTTACTAAATTCCAAAAAGAAAATGAGTAAATTTGCGAAATTTCTGCTTGCGGCAATGTTTTTATTTGCCTGCGAAGAGGAGCTTAAGCCTAAGGCTGAGGTTCGCATGGAGCCTGTGCCCGGGCAGATAGTGGTTTTGAACAGCTGCGGAATACCTGGCGCTGCACAAGAGGCAAGAGATGTTTTGCGCACTCAGGGCTTTGATATTCTCAGCGCGCAATCAGACCCGCAATGGGCAAATTACGAAGAAACAATTGTAGCTATTCGCAACCCGCATTGGATTGGCTATAATAGGCTAAAAGATGCTTTAGATACAGAAAATTTTATAGTTTTGCGAGATACGCTTAGCGGAGATATAAGCGCAACTGTTTTTTTAGGAAGAGATTACAAAAAAGTGTTAAAGAGAGGTAGTCAATGAAAAGGTTTCCTGCGAGCGTGAAAATCGGAGCTCAAGTTTTGTTTGAGTTTGGCGCGGAGAATGTTGAACTTTTGGATTTGCGAAAGCTTTCCAGCGTTGTGGATTGGTATTTGGTAGGCTCTTGCGAGAGCAGCGCGCAAATGCAGGCAATTTTAACAGAATTGCAAAAAGCGTGCAAGCAAGCCGGCGGCGAGCCGCCAGGCATAGAATACAAGGAGCTAACCCGCTGGGCAGTTTTGGATGCCGGCGATATTATGGTTCATCTGTTTGAGCAAAGCCGCAGAGAAGAAATTGCTCTGGACGAATTGTGGAACCAGGCAGAAAAAGTTGAGCTTGCTAAAGAGGATTTTGCAAAGAAGAAGAAAGCAAAGGTCAAGACGAATGAGTTTGTGTAACCTCCACCCCCTGCAAATGAGCAATTGCTATGCCGTAGTTTGTTATGGGAATGGATTGCCGCTTTGCTTGTTCTATCCGCGACAAAACGTATTTGCGGTTGAACATGCAGGCTCCGCAATGAATTATTAAATTATATTTGCTTAAATCTTTTGGAAAATCCATGCCGCTGACAATTGTTACAGACAAATTTCCAAATTTTTGTTTTAGCAAATTGGGAATTTTCACCCTGCCAATATCTTCGCTTAACGGGGCATGAGTGCAGGCTTCTGCAATTAAAACATGCGAATCTTTTGTCAAATTGCCAATCGCTTTTGCCCCATTCAAAAAAGTTTCCATATCGCCTTTGTATGCGGCAAAAAGCACGGAAAAAGAAGTTAGCTTGCTTTCTTTTGGTTTTTTGCCGCTTGCAATCTTAAACGCCTGCGAATCGCAGATTATTAAATCTGGCGCTCTGCTCAAAACGGCCAAAGTTTCATCAATTTTATCCGTGCCGCAACTGACAACTACGCATTTTTTATCCAGCAACTCGCGAATTGTTTGCACCTGCGGCAATATTAGCCTGCCTTTTGGAGCTTGAATATCCTGTGGCATAACAAGCATAACCAGAGAATTTTCGCTAACCAAATTTCCCGTAATATCAATTTCCTCATCGCTTGGCGCATTTTTAATCAAGGCTTCTCTAACCTCTTCAATATTTTGTTTTTTCAATGCGTTTGCAATTATAATCTGCTCGTTCAATTTTAATTTCAATTTGGAAGCAATTTCGGCGGCATTGTTGTTTTCCATATCGTTAACAACAACAATAATTTTAGCATTCTGTTCTTTAAGAGCCGCTATCCATGATATTCCTTTCTCAATATCCGTATCGCTGAACATGACAATCGCCATGTCTGCCTTTTTTGCCGCATCTTTGGTTTTTTCAATGCGTAAAATTCCCAAATTGCTATCGTCATCATAACCTGCGGTATCAATAAACACAACAGGACCTATGCCGCTAATCTCCATTGCCTTGTAAACAGGATCGGTTGTTGTGCCTTTTTCGCTAGAAACCAAAGCGGCTTCTTGCGATGTGAGAGCATTGAGCAAAGTAGATTTGCCGCTATTCACTTTGCCGAATATGCCTATATGGAGCCTGGAAATCATATAAATACCGCGCTGAACTCCAATTCGGAATAATTCTTTACCGCTAAATTCAAGCGATACTCATTCGGGAACAGGCAAACCAAATTTCCATGCCTGTCT
>WRMM01000030.1 GCA_009777135.1 Candidatus Fibrimonadales bacterium | reverse complement strand
ATTGCCCAATACATACGCAATAACCCTATCTCATGGGGAAAGAAGCATTTGAATGTGATTTTCAATATTTGTGGGTAAGGGGAAGCTCTGAAAGAGGGGAAGTGCCTATATTCATTGCTTTTTTGCAAAAAGTCCCTATCACTTTTTGTAATAATTAATAGTTAATAATTAAATTATCATGTAACTTTCAATTATTCATTATTAACTATTAATTATTAATTTCTATATTAACACCCACAATACGAGGTTTATTTAGTGAAAAAAGACACTGCATTGTATTTTATTGTAGGCTTGGTTATAGTAGTTGCTTTGGTTATTCTTGTTTTTGGCATATTTTTTCTGAACGACAAGGACCCGCGCGAGACTTATGTGACCTATTATCTGCGTTTTAACCAGGTTAGCACGCTGGCGCAAGATGATCCTGTTAAGGTAAATGGCGTTAAATTGGGCAAGGTAGGCAACATAGCTTTGCATGGAAATGGCGTTCTTGTTAAGGTTTCTGTTAGAAGCGATGTGCAAATTCCAGTGGATTCAGATATTAGAGTGCAAAATATAGGGCTTTTGGGAGAAAGGCAAATAGGCATGCTTTTGGGAGATTCAGCGCGCATGTTCTCCGTGGGCGATACCATAATAGGGTATTTTGATGCTGGCATAGCAGAGGTTATGGGCATGGCTGGCGAGGTTTTAGACAGCGCAAAAATAATAATGAATATAGCGCGCAACCTGCTTGATTCCACCATAGCAACACAGGATTTTAGAGACCGATTCAACAGAATTCTGGTAAAAGCCGAGGAACTGGAAGACCAAACTCTTGGCTTGCTTCAAAAAGCAGACCCTGCCCTGCAAGGTAGTTTGGCTGGTTTATCCCAAGCCACAAGAAAAATCAACGAAATTCTGGACGAAAACAAAGATCCTTTGAAAAATTTGGTAGCTGACGCCAATAGCTTGCTAGGCCAAACCAATAACCTAATGACGGGAGCTGACACTGCGTTGCAAAGAGTTTTGGTTTTAACTGAAAAACTGCAATCAAAAAACAACACGCTTGGCATATTGCTGAACGACCGCCAGCTGCACGATGATTTATCCACAACAGTCCATTCGGCGGATAGTCTCTTTCGCTTGATTATCAAAGATGGGCTGGATGTAAAAATAAGTTTCTGGTAGGGCTGGCAATGATAAAATGCAAACTTAAAGTTGAAAATACGCTTGGCATTCATGTTAGACCCGCTGGGTATATAGCTAACATAGCAAGCGCGGCGCAAAGTTCGGTTGAGCTTATTTACTCCGAGCAAAGAGTAAATGCAAAGTCCATTTTAAATTTGATGATGCTGGTTGTGGAGCCAGGAGCAGAGGTTGAGTTTTTAATAAATGGTTCAGACGAGCAGGAAGTAGCGGATGAATTGACAACATTGTTCAAAAATAAATTTAACGAAGATGCCGCATAAACAAGAGACAAAACAAAGAAAAATGTTTATTGGCAAAGCCTCATCCCCAGGCTATGTCATAGCTAAAACGAAAATAATCGTTCGCCAGAGATTCACGGTTTCACCGCTCAAAATTCAAAAAGACAGCACAGCAAGCCAAATAGAATTTTTTCGCAGAGGGGTTGTTAAGGCAAAAAAAGAAATTGCAAACCTGCGAGATTTAACCATCAAAATGGCAGGCAAAGAAGAATCCAAAATTTTTGATTCGCACTTGATGATTTTGCAAGACCCTTCTTTGATTGACAGCGTTATTTCCCTGATAAAGAACGATCAATGGAATGCGGGCTATGCGTTTCATCTTTATATGCAAAAATTAATTGAAAGCTTTGAAAAGAGCGGCAAAGTTTTCAAAAATCGCATGCAAGACGATTTGAGAGATATTTACAGCCGAGTGCTTTTGCATTTGAGCAGCAACGACAATAATTTTGTGGTGCAAGAAGAAATTGAAGAAGCCGTTGTGCTTACCGGATTTACCGTTGGGCCAAATATGCTTATGCAGTTTGAAAAGGGAGAAATACTGGGGCTTGCCCTGGATTCCGGCAGCACAACAAGCCATGTTTCAATACTTGCGCGCTCAATGCAAATTCCTGCGGTGATGGGTCTTGGAAACTTGTCTGAGTCAGTTGAATCGGGCGATTTGCTTATACTTGATGGAACCAATGGAGTTGTTATTATCAACCCAGACGAAAACGATATAAACAAATACAAAAAGCAAATAGAGGTTTTTCAGAATCAAAAATTAGAGCTTTTCACCATGAGAGACTTGGAGCCTATAACCATGGATGGAAAGTACATAAGATTGAATGCGAACATAGAGAAATTTGAAGAGGCAAGCGATGTTACTTCTTTTGGAGCAACGGGAGTTGGGCTTTACCGCTCGGAGTTTCTTTACTTTGGCAGAGATTCTTTGCCCACAAGGAGCGAGCAGGCAGAGGCTTACCGCAATGTTACCCATCAGCTTGACCCTTTGCCGGTTACCATAAGAACTTTGGATGCCGGCGGAGATAAAATGCTTTCTTCGGTGAGCATGGAAACCGAGGATAATCCATTTATGGGCTGGCGTTCCATCAGGCTTTGCCTTGACCGCAAGGATATTTTCAAGGAGCAGCTAAAGGCTCTTATAGAGGCAGGCGACAGAGGCAATTTGAATATAATGTTCCCAATGATTTCCGGAGTTAAGGAAATAGAAAGGTCAAAGGAAATTTACAACGATTGCTGCGCGGAATTGAGGCTGGAGGGGATTGCTATCCCAAAAATCAGGCTTGGCGCGATGATAGAGATTCCTTCTGCGGTGATGGTTGTTGAGGAGATTGCGAAAAGGGTTGATTTTTTGAGCATTGGCACAAACGATTTGATTCAGTTCACATTGGCTGTGGACAGGTCTAACAGCAAAATTTCCGCTATGTATGAGCCGCATCATCCTGCGGTTTTGAGGTTTATAAAGACGATAGTTGATGCCGCTCACAAGGCTGGCATTCCCGTGTGCGTTTGCGGCGAGATGGTTTCTGAGCCTCTCAGCACTTTGCTGCTTATGGGTCTTGGCGTTGATGAATTTTCCATGGTGTCTTGGTGCATAATGGAGTGCAAAAAAATTATACGCTCCGTAAACTACGACGAAGCCAGAGCGATTTCTGCCGAGGCTCTAAAGCTTTCTGACACAGACAGCATAAATGATTTTTTAAGAAAAAAATATTCCAAAAAAATAAAAGGCCTTGGAATTTCCAGCTTTATAACCACCCCAGCCTTCTCCACCAGCGACCGCGCTTTGGTACGCATAGACGACGAGATTCAGCGTTTGGGGACGTGATTGATTTAAAGACAGAAATTTTTCTATATTAATACCCAGTTTAAAAGAGGAATATCATATGTTTGGATTGTTTTCCTGCGATATAGGTATAGATTTAGGTACGGCTAACACTTTGGTTCATGTGGCTGGCAAAGGTATTGTTATCAACGAGCCTACCGTTGTTGCTGTGGACAGAAAAAGTGAAAGAGTTACATATATAGGCGCAGAAGCCAAGAAAATGCTAGGACGCACTCCCGATGAGATTGTTGCCGTGAGGCCCATGAAAGACGGCGTTATAGCGGATTACCACTTGGTAGAAGCCATGCTTCAGTATTTTATTAGCAAAGTGCAAAGATACCCGCTGTTCTTGGTTAAACCGCGCGTTGTTGTCGGCGTTCCGTCTGGGATAACAGAGGTGGAAAAAAGAGCCGTGCTAGATGCAACGCGGTCTGCCGGAGCACGAGAGGTTCACTTGGTAGCAGAGCCTATGGCTACGGCTGTTGGCATGCAAATCCCCGTTGCAGAGCCTTCTGGGCACATGGTTATAGATTGCGGCGGCGGAACTTCGGAAATTGCGGTGATTTCGCTGGGCGGCTTGGTTTGCAAATCTTCCGTGCGCGTGGGCGGAGATAAAATTGACAATTCCATTGTAAATTATCTGCGGCGCACCCACGGGCTTTTGATAGGTGAGTCAACAGCAGAAGATGTTAAAAAGAAAATAGGTTCTGCATACCCGCTAGAAAAAGAACTTGAAATGGAAGTTAAGGGCAGAGACTTGGCCGCAGGCATTCCCCGCACAATAGTTGTTAAAAGCGAAGAAGTCAGAGAGGCTTTGGGCGAGTCAATTACGCAAATTGTTGAAGCGGTTAAAAAAGCCTTGGAAAGCTGCCCTCCAGAGCTTTCTGCGGATATTTTGGACAAAGGCATAATAATGGCTGGCGGCACAAGCCAGCTTAAAGGCTTAGACGCAAGAATTCGCCACGAGACAGGGCTTCCAGTTAGCGTTATTGACGATGCCCCTCTGTGCGTATGCAAAGGCACTGCCAAAATTTTAGAAAATCTGGATTACTATCGCAACTGCAAAGTTATTATGGCATCTTCCGTGTAATGAAGATATTTCGGTATATAGCAAGGATATGCAGATGGGCGCGCGGATCGGCTGTGTTTGCAGCGCTTATATGCTTTTCTCTATACATGCAATTCACGCAGGTTAAAAATAAACAGAATGTAGCCGATTTTCTTTTTTCAAGCGTTTTCTATTTGCCGCAGTCTGCGGTTTCATTTGTTTTTCGCATTGGCGACCTTAGCAAAGAAAATACATTGCTGAAAAAAGAGAATGCAAAACTGAAACTAGAAGTGGATTTAACAAAGGAATACGCCATTGAGAATGAACGGCTGAAAAGACTTCTGTTTTTTGAAAACCAGTGGGATTATCCCATTTTTTTAACGCAAATAATAGGGCATAATCCTGGGCCTTACATGACTACGGTTGTGGTGAACAGCGGAACTTCGGATTCCATTTTTTACGGAATGCCGGTATTTACCACCAATGGCTTGGTGGGCAAGGTGTCCAAAGTATTTCCAAGCCATTCAATGGTGCAGCTTCTTTCTGACCCAAATTCTAGAACCTCGGTTATTTCGCAACGTTCCAGAGTGCTGGGAATGATGTTTGCAAGAGAGAATGGAGAAATGCAGGTTCAAATATCCAGCTATGCTGATTTGGTTCCAGGCGATACGCTTGTGACTTCTGGGCTTGGCGGAATTTATCCAAAAGGCATTCCAGTTGGCGTTGTGACTAAACTGGAAAAAAACAATATTGAAGTTTTAAATTCTGGAAATATTGAATTATTGCAGCATATAGAGTCTTTGGAAGAAGCTTTTATAATTCGCAAACCTGCAGACTGGATAGTGTGGACTGGGAATTGATATGATAAAATTTTTGGCGTATGCGTTTTTGTTTTTTGTGGCAGCGATTTTGCAATCTGTTGTTGTGCCGCATATTGAGATAATGGATGCGCAGCCTTCTTTTCTTTTGATTTTAACTGTAATCACTGCGCTAAGGCAAGGCTCGCTTGCTGGTTGCGTTATGGGCTTTATGTCGGGATTGTTCTGCGATGTTTATGCGCCTGTTGAATGGCTTGGAGCATTTTCGTTTTCTTATTGCATAGTTGGTTTTGCAGTGGGGCAAATTGAAGAGAGTTTTATAAATCTAGATTTGTTCCCAAAAATAATCGTGCTGATTTTAGCTGATTTTTTAAAAGACATAATATACTGTTTTTCCATAGGAAAAACCACCGCTTAAATTCCGCAAGTACTGCTTTCCATTTCTGTTCCAAACGCTATTTACACTGTTGCTCTGGGAGCAATTTGTTTTTCTATTTTCTTTCCAAAAACAAAAAAGAAAGTAGAGATATACAAGCAGGGGTTATAATGCACCATAACTCGCAGCAACCAGAAGACATTAGACAAGAAATGAATTTGAAAACGATTACGTTTGTATGCGGAATAGCAATATTCTTTTCAATTTTAGTTCTCAGGCTTTTGCAGCTGCAGTATTTTGAATACGAAAATAATTTGAAAAGAGCCGAGGCAAACCGTATTCGCAAGATTGATGTAAAAGCGAATAGGGGATATATTCTAGACCGCAACGGAGTGGTTCTGGTTCGCAACAGACCTTCTTACCAAATATCGCTTTTGTATAGCCAATTTAAAAACAGAGAAGTTCGAGATTCTGTTTTCAACAGGCTTTTGAGAATAACAGACAACGAAGAGAAACGTTTGCTGGATTCTGCTTCGCTAGCATTTTCATTTGAAAGAGGCAGGTGGCAAAGATTTAGGTTTCAAAGGCTTATAGAAGATGCGTCTCCGGAAATAGTCGCTCTGTTTGAGGAACGCGGAGAAGAATTGCCCGGCATTGAAATTTTGATTGAAACGCGCAGAGACTATCCCTTTGGCTCTCAAGGCGCGCATATATTTGGCTACACCGGCGAAATATCCGAGAAAGAACTTGAAATGCCAGAAAACGCCCGCTATGTTATGGGCGACCGGATTGGCAAAAAAGGTTTGGAATTCAGCTATGAAAAAGAATTTAGAGGAGAAAACGGATTAAGATATATAGAGGTTAATGCGCTTGGCCGCGAAATGGGGCCTGTGGCTGGAATGCCATTTATTAAGCCCGTTTCTGGAAATTCCATTGTAACAACGTTGGATTGGCGAATTCAGCAAGTAGCGGAAATGGCTATGCCAGAAGATGCAAAAGGCGCTCTTGTTGCGCTCAATCCTCAGAACGGCGAAATTTACGCAATGGTGAGCCGCCCGCCTCTAGACCCAAATATATTTTCTCTGGAAAAAAAAGAGCTTCACAAAGCGTGGGCATCCGTTGCTTTAGACACAGCAAAACCGCTGACAAATCGCGCCATAAGCGGGCTTTATCCGCCTGGCTCTGTTTTCAAAATTATTACAGCGGCAACGGGTTTGGAAAATAATGTTCTAACGGAGCATACTAGATATAAATCACCTTGCACAGGCGGGTTTCGTTTTGGAAACAGATATGCAAGATGCTGGTATGCAGGCGGGCACGGAACTATGAGCGTAGTGAATGCGCTGAAAGTATCTTGCAATGTGTTTTTTTACCAAGCCGGCTTGGATATAGGCAATAAAAGAATTGGCGAAATGGCCAGAAGATTTGGTTTGGGCTCTGCGCTAGGAATAGACATACCTGGCGAACGTTTTGGCTCTGTGGTAGATTCCGCTTCTTATGAGCAATGGTTTGCGAGAAGAGGCTGGAGGTGGTCTCAAGGCGAAATTCTGAATATCTCCGTTGGGCAGGGCGCCCTTACGGTTACTCCCTTGCAGCAAACTGCCATGATAGGGGCGGTTGCAACGGGCAATGGTTTATACAGACCTCATTTTTTAAAAGAGATAAAAAATCCCGAAGGAGAATTGATAAAAAGAATTGAGCCAGAAAAAATAAGCGATGGAAATATTTCTGAATATGCAAAGAAAATTGTGCTTAAAGGCTTGGATGAAGCCGTAAATGCTCCGGGCGGCACAGCAAGACGCTCCATTGTTCCGGGCGTTAGAGTTGGCGGCAAAACGGGCAGCGCAGAAAATCCGCACGGCGATAAAACCCATGCGTGGTTTGCAGCCGTTGCGCCTCTTGATGCACCCGAAATTGCTGTGGGCGTTGTTTTGGAAAATGCGGGCGGCGGCGGAGCTATGGCCGCTCCTATAGCACAAAAAGTTTTATATGCTTATTTTTATCCTGACTCTTTAAAGAAGGGGGCAAAATGAAAAGGCTGGACTGGCTTTTTATGAGTTCGCTTTTAGCTCTTATAGGGATAGGGATTACGCTTGTATATTCTGCAACCAGCAATACGGATTTAATTTGGTATAAAACGGAATGGTTCAAGCAGATAATGCATTTTACGGCAGGTTCTTTAATTGCGGTTGTAATAGTTCTTTTGCCTGCAAAATTCTGGAAAAATATAGCATGGATTTCTTATATCATTGCTATTGTGGTTTTGTTTATGGTTATGAATTCCGGGCATGTTTCAAAGGGTGCGGGCCGGTGGCTAGACTTTGCTGGGTTTAGGTTTCAGCCCTCTGAATTTGCGAAAATTGCCTATTTGCTTGTAAGTTCTCTTTGGCTTTCAAAGTACAGGGTTAGCATTATGCAACCCAAAACCCTAGTTGTTCCGAGTTTATTGTTTATTATTCCGTTTTTGCTAGTTTTAAAACAACCGAATTTGAGCACCGCTTTGGTATTTACCGCCATGACGCTTGTACATTTTTACTGGGCAGGGTTTAGGCTTGTTGATTTGTTTTTGCTTGTTAGCCCCGTTGCGAGCGTTATACTTTCTGCGGCCTCCACTCTTTACTGGAATTTGCTGATAATATCTGTGTTTTTTATTTCCATAAAATTCAAGTATCCATTGTGGCTGATAATTCTTATAATGACGCTTGTGATAGGTTCGGGCTATGTTAGCCAGATGGTTTGGAATTCAATGGAAGATCACCAGCGAAGCCGCATTTTGACATTTGTTGACCCCATGCGAGACCCTAAAGGCGAGGGCTATCAGGTTATACAATCTCAGGTGGCAATAGGCAGCGGCGGCATGTTTGGCAAAGGTTTTGGCGAGGGTTCGCAAACCAACCTTGCATTTTTGCCAGAAGAGCACACTGATTTTATATTCAGCGTTTTGGGTGAGCAGTTTGGCTTTGTGGGTACATTTGTGGTTTTGGTTTTGTTTTTCATTTTGCTTTGGCGAGGCATAATGATATGCAGGCTGCACAAAGACAGTTTTGCGAACTTGGTAGTTGCGGGCGCCTGCGCAATTTTATTTTTCCACACGTGCGTGAACGTGGCTATGACCGTTGGCTTTATGCCCGTGACAGGATTGCCTTTGCCATTTTTGTCTTATGGCGGTTCGTTCGTTATTACCTGCATGATCTTAGTTGGTTTGCTGTTGAATATGCGGTTGAAAGGGAAGGATTTTTAGGTTGTTTTGGAGGAAAGCGTATGAAATCGGAAGAAATCCGAGCGTTGTTTGAACAATTTGAGCTGGCTTCTGCCGAGCTTGAAGGTGTGGCTTGCTGGAGCGCAAGAGAATTGCAGAACTTATTGGGATATTCCAAATGGGAGAATTTCTCTAAAGTTATTGACAAAGCAAGAGAATCTTGCTTTAATGCTGGTGAAAAAGTCGGTGACCATTTTCCTGACGTCAAGAAGATGGTTGAGATAGGTTCAGGAGCAGAAAAAGAGATTGATGATATTCTTCTAACTCGCTATGCCTGTTATCTAATTGCGCAAAATGGAGACAGCCGTAAAGAGCAAATTGCTTTTGCTCAAAGCTATTTTGCCGTTCAAACGAGGCGAGCTGAAATCATTGAACAGCGTATTTTAGATTATGAGCGAGTAAAAGCACGGGCAAAATTGGCAGAAACAGAGAAAATACTTTCCGGTATTTTATATGAAAGAGGAGTGAATGACAAGGATTTTGCCGTTATTCGCTCTAAAGGCGATCAAGCTTTGTTTAGCCTGAATACTGCAATGCTAAAACGGAAATTAGGCGTTCCCTATAGCCGTCCAGTTGCTGATTTTCTTCCAACAATAAATATAAAAGCAAAGGATTTAGCAGCGGAAATGACATCGGTTAATGTACAGGCAAAGGATTTGCTTGGAGTAAAACCTATAGAAATTGAGCATATAGACAACAATTTTGCTGTAAGAAAAATGTTGCTGGAACGAGGCATTGCTCCCGAGCAACTACCGCCAGCAGAAGATATAAGAAAAGTAGAGCGTAAATTGAAAAGCGATGAAAAAAATGCGTTAATCCAAAAATGCTAATAAAATAAGCAATTTGAGATTGCTTATTTTACAAAAAGTCCCTGCCACTTTTTGCCAAACTCCCATGCTCTCGCTCAAAATTCAAAAGCTCGTTTTGCAAAGCTTCCGCCGAAGGTAAAGCGGCTTTTACTTCATCCGCCAATTCAGTATGCCGAAAAGCGCTTACCCCAATGGGATTGTTTATATCTTTGAGCGAAAATTGCCTCCCCATATAGGCAAACCCGATGCCCAGTTCAGGCAGAAACTGCGAAATATGCTGAACTAGCGCTTTCTCAATATCTGTTTCCTTTGCCTTTTCCGATAAACGCAGAAAATCAAAATTGTAAGGGTCTTTCATAATTTCATTCGCCAAGTCGCTTTGCGGTTCGGGCAAGGTGTGGCTGAAGTTTGTGATGGCTTTTCCTTGCCTTGCGTAAAGATTGGTTTCAATTTGATACTCCAGAACGGCACGGCTCCAGCTGTTTTCGATGGTTTTGTTTATGTAAAAAAGGGCTTGGTTGATGTTTTTAATTCTTTTCAAAATTAACATATGATGCCCCCAAGGAATAAGTTTAAATTGGTGAACAGCTTGTTCACCAATTTGCGTTTTTGAAATAGGAGCAATTTGTTTCCATGTTGATGAATAAAATTTGAAAAATAATCTACAATATTTCAGATTTGTGACAGAAAACCCCGCCATTTCAGGGAATTCGCTCCTCAAATCCTTGCTCAGCTGCTCTATAAAGCCGCTGCCCCACTTGGCTTTTTCCTGTTTTTCGGCAATTTGCCTGCCCAAATCCCAGTAAAGCATAATCATCTGGCTATTAACCGAGAGAGCAGCTTTTATCTGCCCTGTTTTGATTTGCTGCTTCAAATCACGCAGCCAATTGCGATACTCCGAAAGATTTACAACCTCTGTCATATTTTCTCCTATATAAGGGTTTCATATTCCTTAGACGGAAAAAAGGGGGTAAAATCAGATAAAAAATTCATTTTTTGTAAAAAATGTGAAAATTTTCGTTATTTTACAAAAAGTCCCTGCCACTTTTTGTAAAATCTTTGCATGAAAAATTAGCGTTGATTTTGCATAGAATTATTTTTGTAAATTTATTGCGCAGATATGCAATTTTTTCACATATTTTTATTCGTAGCTTTTGCTGGGATTTTTTCCTTTTCGCATGAATTGGAAAATAAGATAAGAATTGGAATTGGAAGCAAGGTTGCGTTTGGCGTTGCAGATTTATTTATTAATGAAGCTATAAATCCTAATCTTGAAATTGGGATTATAGCAAAAATTCCAATTATAAGATATTTAAGTTTTAGCCCTGAATTAAATCTTGCAAAAAGAGATTTTTCTTTTGTTTCTGTTTCTTATGATTGCGGTGGATACGCTTGTAGCAGTGATTGGCGTTATTACTATGCAATAAACGGATTTGCAGCAAGCATTCCAATGTTAATTCAAATAATGCCTTTTGGCGGTCCTTTATTTTATTTAGAAAGCGGCATTCAATTGGATTTCCTTTTCGCTGCTGAAGTATATGAAACGGATTTTAAATATTACGCAAGAAGCTATTATTACACAAAAAATAATCCGCTTTGGGGAAAAGTTTTGGGATTTGGCTGGAATATCAGCGAACTTTCTGCGCTTGGCATAAGGAGCGTTATTGGCATAACGGATGTTGTTAAAGAAGAGGACGTTAAATATTTTTCGCTAGGCTTGGGATTGAATTATTTTTTTTGAAGAATACAAATTTGAACGTATATAGTAAGTGCTGATTTACTCTGCTGGGGAGTGGGGAGTGGTTACTGGGGGCGTAGCAGGCTACGCCCGTGCATAATACGTTACTTCACTACTATGCGTTTCGTTTGCTTTCCTTGTTTTTCTATATACACTCCTGGGGTTGCAGGCTTGGCATTGCCTAGCGGTTCGCCTTTGAGAGTGTAGTATATTGTCTGAACCCCGATGACCCCGATTACAGGATTTTCCCGATTGAAGATCGGAGTGGTTTTGCATTCGTTGTTTTCGTCAAGCTCCTCGTCAGCCGGGCAGGTTGGGATTACAGGTTTGCATTCGTTGTTTTCGTCTAGCTCTTGGTCCTCCGGGCAAGTGATAGCCTCGTAAATTGCTGTTGCGGTGACTGCCGCCGCTGGCATGATTAGGGATAAGGGATTAGAACTTAGAGTGTTGCCGGGGGCGAGTTCAATTGTCGTTGGATCAAGTTCCCAGCGCGCGAATTGTTTGCCTAGCTCTGGGGCGTTTGCGGTTATCGTTACCGTTGCTCCCTCGGCGAAGTTGCCGTCGCCTGTGCCGTACTCAACGGTTACAAGATAAGTATCCGGTGGCAAATCTTTATATGTCGCCGTTACCGTTACTGCCTTGGCAGGCATGATAAAGGTGGTAGCTTCTTCGTTCTCGTCCTCAAAGTCCACGCCGTCATCTGTAGTCCATTTGTCAAACTCCTTACCTTCGGGAGCCTCGTTTGCGGTAATGCTCACCGTTGCACCCTCGGCAAAGTTGCCGTCGCCTGTGCCACTGTTCACCGTTACAAGATAAGTATCCGGTGGCAAATCCTTATAGGTTGCCGTTACCGTTACCGCCTTGGCAGGCATGATAAAGGTGGTAGCTTCTTCGTTTTCGTCTTCAAATTCCACGCCGTCATCTGTTACCCATTTGTCAAACTCCTTACCTTCGGGAGCCTCGTCTGCGGTAATGCTCACCGTTGCGCCCTCGGCGAAGCTGCCGCCGCCTGTGCCACTATTCACCGTTACAAGATAAGTATCCGGTGGCAAATCCTTATAGGTCGCCGTTACCGTTACTGCCTTGGCAGGCATGATAAAGGTGGTAGCTTCTTCGTTTTCGTCCTCAAAGTCCACGCCGTCATCTGTAGTCCACTTGTCAAACTCCTTACCTTCGGGAGCCTCGTTTGCGGTTATCGTTACCGTTGCGCCCTCGGCGAAGTTGCCGCCGCCTGTGCCACTGTTCACCGTTACAAGATAAGTATCCGGTGGCAAATCTTTATAGGTTGCCGTTACCGTTACTGCCTTGGCAGGCATGATAAAGGTGGTAACTTCTTCGTTTTCGTCTTCAAATTCCACGCCGTCATCTGTAGTCCATTTGTCAAACTCCTTACCTTCGGGAGCCTCGTTTGCGGTTATCGTTACCGTTGCTCCCTCGGCGAAGCTGCCGCCGCCTGTGCCGTCCTCAACCGTTACGGCGTAGGTCGGCAAATCCTTATACGTTGCCGTTACCGTTACCGCTTTGGCTGGCATGGTAAACGTTGTAGTGGCGGCATATTCGTTGGCAAAGGTTACGCCATCGGCTGTT
>WRMM01000029.1 GCA_009777135.1 Candidatus Fibrimonadales bacterium | reverse complement strand
GCATAAAAGCCCAATATCCACCATATACAATTTAAACGCTTCTCTTTGCGCATTGCGAGAAAGCGGCATGGCAGGCGTGGCTTGGCTGACTTTGTACACCAGCTTGGTATCAAAGAGCCATTTCATAGCGTCTTCGTAGGCGTATGCTCTAGCGCCTTTTTTCAATTCTTTGTATATGAATTTCTTTTGCCAAGCAAGCAGAGATTTATACGCAAGTCTTTCCATAGCCTATAATATACATTTTTTCCCACGAAAAAGGTAGATTTATACCACAACCTCGGAATATAGGGCAATGGCTACAGACAATTTTTCTATTTTTACGGAAGAACGGAAAAGGAGGTTCAATATGGCAACAATGGTAATGGAAAAAGAGAAAATCAGAGCTGCTATTAAAAACGCAGATTACGAAAGAAGCGTTTCAAGAAATGGCGTTGTCTATTTTCCTTTTGCTTCTGACAAAGAAACCGTTGATTGGATAGAAGATGTTGTAAGCGAATGGTGGGATGATGAAACAATTTGATATTTACACGACTACTGGCGGAACATATTCCACCAAGCCTCGCCCTGCGGTTATAATACAATCACTTGCCTTTAATGATTTTGATTCCGTGACAGTTATTCCTATGACTACTGTTGAAATGACTTCTAATTTCAGAATAAAAATTGAGCCATCGCTAGAAAATAATCTTGGCAGAATCGGCTTTGTTATGATTGATAAATTGACGACTATTAAAAAATCTGGATTAGGTGAATATATAGGACACATTGAAGATAGGTATGTTGAGCAAATAGAGGATGCTTTATTGAAATTCATTGGGATAAAAAAACAACCCGATGTGTAAAGAAAATCAGCTTTTTCTTTACATATTTTCTACATTTTCTATTTATGAACAAACATCTGCCCTTTGTATATGTTATTTCATTGATTATTTCCATTTCTCATGCAAATGCGCAAGAAACAGCCAAAGAGCAAGATAACACTAGAGTATCGGTTTATTTGCATCCTTTTAGTCTTATTTACAGTCCTATAGTGTATGACCCTCTCGCAATATACTCAACAGTTGAAATTCCACTCAGTTTATCTAATTCGCTAATAGTTAGACCTAGTTTACGGTATAGAGATCGACCTCTGAATGAACGAGGCTATTTATTTAGATTAGGTTCAGATATTGGGCTTCGTCATTTTTGGTTCAAAAAGGGCGAGGGTTTATATTTGCAAGCAGCATTTGGCGCATATTACAATAATTCAAAAATATATAGCTCTACATTGGGAAGACAATTTGAAAAAAAAGGATTAATCACAGATTTATACGGTTATTTAGGTTATTCGTGGAAATTTTCTGGAATAAACATATTTGCCGATATTGGATTTGGGTTTAGCGACTTTGATGTTGATGGTAAACCAAACATTGATTATGAAGGTACCCCAAGCAATGATCCTCACCCGGATTTTAACATAGGCATTGGGATTCCTTTTGGCGCTAGCAAAGTCCCAAAAAAAGAATTAGAAAAACAAGAGCACGCCAACACTAGAGTATCGGTTTATTTGCATCCGCTTTGGTTATTATTTAGCGGTTTAATGTCTAATCCTTCATCAGAATCCGAAAATGAAGAAGCAATGGTATTATATGCAATATACTCAACGATTGAAATCCCGTTTAGTTTATCTAATTCGCTAATAATCAGACCTAGTTTTCTCAGAGAAAAATCAAGCAAGCGTAATCTGCTCAGGTTAGGTAGCGACATAGGAATGCGCCATTATTTGAGCGGAAAGGGGGCTGGTTGGTATTTGCAAGGGCAACTAGGTTTATTTTATCACTTTGGAAGCCATATTTATTTTGGTGAAGATAACTGCGACGAGTTTTGTTCACCAGATAATCGTAAATCTTTGTGGTTAGACGCTATGGGTTACCTAGGCTATTCGTGGAAGTTTTCTAAAGCAAGCATATTTGTTGATGCTGGATATGGAGCCGCAGCAAGAGTTTTCGCTATAGGCGAAGCTTCTAATTTTCCTTTGCCAGACATTAACCTAGGCATTGGGATTCCTTTTTAGAAACTCTAAACTAAGCTTTTTATCAATCCATATATAGAAACAGCATTTATGGCGAAACCCGCCTAGCCAAAAAATTCCTTTATCCTGTCAAACAATCCTTTTTCCCTTTTCTCGTCTCTGTCCAAACCAAGCTGGCTTAGTTCCTCGTAAAGAGATTTTTCTTTTGAAGAAAGGCTTTCTGGAATGTGGGATTGGATTTCCACAAAAAGGTCGCCTTTGTAATCGGAATTGTAACCAGGCAAACCTTGGCCTCTAACTCTTAACTGAGTTCCGGGCTGCAAGCCAGCGGAAATTTTTACCTTGATTTCGCCGAACAAGGTTGGAACTCTTTGCTCGCCGCCCAAAGCGAGGCGGTAAACAGGAACCAGCACTTTACAGAAAAGATTTTGCCCGTCTCGCACAAAAAAATCATCATTCTTTTCTTCTATATGCACAATGAGCGAACCTGTTGGGCCGCCTTGCGCGCTTGCATTTCCTTCGCCGCGCAGCTTAATATAATTTCCGCTTGCAACGCCAGCAGGGATTTTTACTTCTATGGTATCTTCGGTTTTAACACGCCTTTGCCCTGTGCATGTTTTGCATTTATTGGTTATTGCTTCTCCAGAGCCATTGCAGTCCGGGCAAGTAGTCACATTGACCATTTCTCCAAAAATGCTGCGCATTCTGCGACGCACCTGCCCTTTTCCTCCGCAGGCTTCGCAGGTCTTTGTTCCTGTTCCGCCTTTGCCGTTGCAGTCGGGGCACGCTTTGTAGCGTTTTATGCGAACTTTTTTTACAGTTCCTTCTGCAATTTCCCTAAGCGTAATGGCAATGCCTATTTGCAAATCTTCGCCCGGAACAGGTCCTCTGCCGCGCGATGAGCTGCGTGCTCCGCCAAAGTTTCCAAAGCCTCCAATATCCGCAAAAATATCTCCAAAATGCGTGAATATATCTTCAAACGAAAAACTGCCAGAGCTAAAACCGCCAAAGCCTGCGCTGCTTAGACCTTCATGCCCAAAGCGATCGTACTGGGCTTTCTTTTGCTCATCGGAAAGCGCATCATAAGCCTCAGCCGCTTCCTTGAATTTGTTTTCTGCTTCTTTATCACCAGGATTTTTGTCTGGATGATATTTTACAGCGAGTTTTTTATACGCTCGCTTAATCTCATCCGCAGAAGCATTTTTAGCAACGCCAAGAATTTCGTAGTAATCGCGTTTTTTTGACATTTTACAATTAAACCAGTTGAGAGTTGAGAGTTGAGAGTTGAGAGTTATTTAGCATATTTAGCTCCTAAATTCTTTTTTGTTGTTTTAACTACAGCAGATAATAAACTAACTAAATCGTTGCATTCTTTATGGTAGCGCTGTTTTTTGTCAATGGATATATAACCTGTGTCAAAGAGCAAATCAATCCAATACAAAGTTTCGTTAGCTTCTTTTAATGCAATATTCATTTTATTTAAAAAATCTGGCTTACTCTGTGCTTGTTTTGCTTCTCTAATATTTGCTCCTATACTAGTTCCGCTTCTAAGCAATTGTTTACTTAAAATAAATTCTTTTTTTGTTTCACTCAAAAATTTATACAACAACACGGTATTTACGGCGAAGCCATAAGACTTCTCCGCAACTACTCCTTTATTTTCACTCTCAACTCTCAACTCTCAACTCTCAACTCTCAACTAGACATAACTTTGCATCCTATTTCTTATCGTCCACCACTTCAAAATCCGCGTCCACAGGACCTTCTTTTTTGTCGTCTTTGTTTTGACAGCAATCGTCGCCGCAGGTGCCTCCGCAGTTTTCGCCATGTTGATGCTGTTCAGCGCCAGCTTCTGCGTTTGCATTGGGAGGAGCGGCTTGAAGAATTTGGCCTATTACGCCTTGGGCTTTTTCAATGGCGCTCTGGATTTCTTCTTTGCTCTCGGCTTTTTCTGTTGCAGATTTTAAATCCGCAATTGCGGAATTTGCCTGAGAAACCAAATCAGCGGATATTTTGCCTTCGTTTTCTTTTAACGCTTTTTCTGCCTGATAGATAATTTGCTCGGCTTGATTTTTTGCATCAATCAATTCACGGGCTTTTTTGTCTTGGTCTGCGTTGGCTTCTGCATCCTTTACCATTTTGTTTATCTCGTCTTCGCTGAGACCAGAGGAGGTTTGGATTTTTATGCTCTGCTCTTTGCCGGTTTCCTTGTCTTTTGCGCTTACATGCACAATGCCGTTTGCGTCAATGTCAAAAGAAACTTCTATTTGAGGCATGCCGCGAGGTTTTGGCGGGATGCCGGTTAGGTCAAAGCGTCCTAGCGTGCGGTTGTCCCTTGCAAATTCTCTTTCGCCTTGCAGAACATGTATTGTAACTGCACTCTGGTTATCGTCTGCGGTGCTGAACACTTGGCTTTTGCGGATAGGAATTGTGGTGTTGCGGTCTATCAGCTTGGTCATAACGCTGCCCAAGGTTTCTATGCCAAGGGAGAGCGGAGTCACATCCAAAAGCACCACATCTTTCAAAGAACTGTCGCCTGCCAAAACGCCACCCTGAATCGCTGCCCCTATTGCAACAACTTCATCGGGATTTACGCCCTTGTGAGGTTCTTTGCCAAACAAATTTTTAACAGCGTCTTGAACGGCTGGAATGCGAATTGAACCGCCAACCAAAATCACCTCGTTAATATCAGAGGCTTTCAGCTTTGCATCTGCCAATGCTTTTCTGCAAGGTCCCAAAGTTCTTTCCACAAGAGATGCGGTTATTTGGTCAAACTTGGCGCGCGTTAGCGTTAAATCCAAGTGCTTTGGACCAGTTGCATCTGCGGTAACAAAGGGCAGATTTATGTTTGTGCTTGTTGCCGCTGAAAGGTCAATTTTTGCCTTTTCTGCCGCATCTTTCAAACGCTGCAATGCCATTTTGTCTTTTTTGAGGTCTATGCCAGGATTATCCTTGCGGAACTCTTCGTTAATCCAGTCAATTACAACCTCGTCAAAGTTGTCTCCGCCAAGCGCAGTGTCGCCGTTTGTCGCAAGCACTTCAAAGGAGTTTTCAAAAATCTCCAAAATGGAAATATCAAAAGTTCCTCCGCCTAAATCATAAACGGCAATTTTCTCATTCTTTTTGGTGTCAAGGCCATAAGCTAGAGCGGCGGCGGTTGGCTCATTTACTATGCGCAAAACTTCCAAACCGGCAATGCGCCCTGCATCTTTTGTGGCTTGCCTTTGAGCATCGTTAAAATATGCCGGAACGGTGATAACCGCTTGGCTAACCTCTTGCCCAAGGTAATCTTCAGCGATTTTTTTCATTGTTTGCAAAACAATAGCCGAGATTTCCGGAGGAGCATATTCCTTGCCATCTGCGCTAACGCGCACTAAATCCGAGCCTTTGCCAACTAGCTGGTAGGGCATGTGCTTTTCTGCTTCGTTGCATTCTTCTGCGCGGCGGCCCATAAACCTTTTTATTGAGTAAATGGTTTTTTCTGCGTTTGTAATAGCCTGTCTTTTGGCTACGTGGCCAACCAAACGCTCGCCGGATTTGCCGAAAGCGACTATTGACGGGGTGGTGCGAAAACCTTCTGCGTTCGCAATAACAACCGGCTTTCCGCCTTCCATAACGGAAACGCAGCTATTGGTTGTGCCTAAGTCTATTCCTATGATTTTTCCCATAGTTTTCTCCTTTTTTTATTGTTTCCCTGAAGAAACAATTACTTTTGCTATTTTCAGCAATTTGTTTTTAATTTTATAGCCCTTTTGAAATACCTGAACTACGTTGCCTTCAGGGACAGTTTCGCTCGGCTGATTCATAAGCGCCTCGTGCTGGTTCGGGTCAAAAACTTCGCCTGCCGGGTCTATTGTTTCCAAACCGAATTCAGTTAAAACCTTGTAAAACTGCTCTTGAATCAGCTTTATTCCTTTTTCAAAAGCTTCCAAGTCTCCAGTTTTATTTTCTTCTGCAAAAGCGCGGTCAAAATTTTCTTTTACCTCGGCAAGCTTCGTTAAAAGTTTGCCGTTTGCGGTATCTATCATTTCCAGCTGCTCTTTTGCGGTGCGAACGCGGTAGTTTTCAAACTCTGCGAAAAGTCGCAAATATTTGTCTTGAGCAGCTTTTTCTCGTTCCAGCGCATCAGCGATGGGGTCTGAATTTTCTGCTTCTTCTACCAGTTTTTCAACTTCTTCTGAAATTTCGTTTTTGTCTAGAATTTCTTCCATGCCTAAAATATGGCAAAAGCTATGCCGTTAGCAAAAACAGCGTTTTTTGGCTAAAAATGGCGTTTTGCTTTGCGGAACGTTTCAAAATGAAACGTAAACGGAGGGGTTTGCGTGTTCAAAATGGAACTTTTTACTGTTGGTTGACTAAATCACCGACTTCACGTTCTGCACGTAGCTTAAAATATAAGCAAAAGATAGCAGCAAGTCGCTTGCCACTATAAAAATAAACGAGCTTACAACAGAATGAGACGTGGCTTTTGGCACTGCGCGCAGGTCGTTTGGAATGCGGGTGCCGTAGTAGCAGGCATTGGTGATTATTATAGAAGCAAATACAAAGGGTTTCACAAAACTCATTACAAAGTCAACGGGGCTTAAAGCGTCTAAAATCGATATAAAATAAGAGCTCCATTCCAATTGAATTTTAAAAAATCCGTCCAAAAAAACGGTTGCTGCTTTTGTTATCAAAAATCCCGTGCCAATAGCAGAAATGCAAAAGAAAATATTTGCAATTAGCATTGATATAATCCCGCCTATGAGCGCAGGCATAATTAAAAAACGCATAGGGTTTATGCCAAGGGTTTCCAAAGCGTCTATTTCTGAGTTCACCTTCATGCTTGCTATGCGTGTTGTCAAAGAACTGCCGCATCGCCCTGCGATTAAAAAACCGGTTAAAATGGGACCCAATTCGCGCACTATGGCTATTACCATCAAGTTTCCAAAAAAGTTTCCAAAACCAACTTTTGGCACCAAGCCTATGGTGCTTATTATCAGCACGGTTCCCAAAATTGTGCCAACTATGAATATGAGCGGCAGCGATTTTACGCCTACGTGATAGGTGTGCGAAATTATTTCTTGAATGTCTATTTTTCGATTGCCTTTTTTAGAAAGAATTGAACTTAAAGCCCGTATTAGAAGCGACAGCAGCTGCCCAAAATGCGATTGCAAAAAGCGATGCCCAAGCCAGTTTAAAGCATTCCCGGGTTTTGAAAGCTTAAACATTATCCGCTCCCAGCAGCATATCTATTTCTTTCCAAAGCTCTGGCAAGCCTTTTTTTGTTTTTGAGCTGATTGCTAGCGGAAAGTTTTGCAAACGAAAATTTTCTTTTATCTTCTTTTTAGCCGCTATAAATTCCGACTGGTTTAGTTTATCGGCTTTGCTTGCAACTAGGAGTATGGGAATTTTTGCGCTTTTTATTCCGTTTATGGTTTCAAAATCTATTTGATGCCCGCCATGCCTCATATCCAGCAGGTAAACTATGCCTTTTAGGTCGTGTGCTTTTTCCACGTAATTTCTTATGCGGCTTGCCATTTCGTCTCGCATTGTTTTGCTTACTTTCGCATAGCCTACGCCAGGCAAATCAACAAAGTAATATGAATTGCTTGGCGAGTTCACCAAGAAAAAATTTATTTCGCGGGTTTTGCCTGGGGTATTGCTTATTTTTACAATTGGCTTTTGAAAAAGCGCATTCAGCAAACTTGATTTGCCCGCATTTGAACGCCCAAGAAACGCAATATGCGCAATGCCATCCTTTGGCACTTGCTTTATTGAAGCTGCGCCTAAAACAAAATGAACATCAGAGATTTGCATTGTTCAAAAATGTAGTAAATTCCTCAGCATTCTCTCAACGCTCATTCCCGTTTTTGGATCCGCAAAATCTGGAGCAATATCGCTCAGGGGGCGCAAAACAAATTCTCTTTGCGCAATTAATGGGTGGGGGATTATTAAATTTTCGCTTTCTAGAATTTCGCTTCCGCAATAGAGCAAATCCAAATCTATTTCCCTTTCTTTCCATTTTTCTCTTTTTTGCCTGCCAATTTTTTGCTCAATATCTTTGCACAGCCACAAAAGTTTTTGCGGAGTTTTTGCAGAAAGAAAACCCACCGCCTGATTTAAAAACTTAGGCTGCTCTGTTTTTCCCCAAGGCTCCGTCTCATAAATTTTGCTCTCCATCCACCCCTTTTCCTCAGCAGTTCTCAGCAACCGCCTAGCCTCTGCCAGCCACTCCTCTCGCGCTCCAACATTCGAGCCTAATGAAATGAAGATTTGCCTCATTTCACCGCTATTTCTCTCTCGTTCTCGCTTGTCATTTTTATTGAAATTCTGTGCGTTATGTTTAGCGGAAATTTGCCTGCCATTTGCGGCCATTCTATCAAGGCTATTCCTTTTGAGGCGGTTAAATCTTCAATGCCTATATCTTGCAGGTCGCTTGCGTTTTTTAAGCGGTATAGGTCTATGTGGTAAATGGGCGGTTTGTTCGGGTATTCGTGGACAATGGCGTAGCTAGGCGAATTTACCGTTCCGCTAAAGCCAAGACCTTTGCAAATGCCCCTGCAAAGCGTGGTTTTTCCAGAGCCTAAATCACCCTCCAAAGCCACTGTATCTCCTGGCTTCAAATTTTTGGCAAAGGAAACTCCCCAAGCTTCGGTTTGAGTTTCTTCGCATGTTTTTACCATAGCGTTGTAAAATAGATATTTACGCTACCTGTTCACCAACTTCAATACCTGCCCATTGCTTTTCACAAAGTAAACACCGCTGGCAACATTTAGCTTAACGCTTGCTTCCGTGCCGCTGGCAATGCTCTGGTGAACCAAAGTTCCATTTACACTATATACGCTCCATGTTTTGCCTGCGCTCAAGCCATTCAAATGCAACGTGCCGTTTTGTATTCTGGCGTTTAACATGCCTGCGTTTGGCAAAGCAGAAATAATTGTAGTTGTCCCGCTTATTTCAATGCTAAACGCCTTTGTGTCATCTCCAGCTTCGTTTTCTGCTTTGACCGTGATGTAATAAGTACCTGCTACTGCCGTTGGCGTTCCGGAAATAGTTCCTGAATTGAATGTTAAACCAGCCGGCAACACGCCGCCAACAATGCTCCATGCAATTGGGGCATCGCCCGTGGCGGTTATAGTTGCGTTGTAGGCTTCTCCCTGTTTGCCTTCGGGCAAAGAAGCCGTTGTGATTGTAGGCAAAACAGGAATTATTACCGTTACCATTACAGTTACTGTATTAGACTTGCTTGGGTCTTGAACAGAGGTTGCTTTTATGGTAATGCTTTCTGCCGTTTCATTTTCAGCAACTGTCAAAACACCGCCTATTAGAGTTGTGCCTTCTGCAACATCGCTTGCAATTTCCCAAATCACTGCCTGCGATGGATTATTTGCCCCTTGAACGACCGCATCAAAGCTTTGGGCTTCGCCTATTTTCACAGAAACATCGGTGCTAGGACTAATAACAACCTGCGTAACAATTGGCAGATTTGAAACCGTTAGAATGAAAGTTAGATAGCTTGGCTCTCCAGAACCTGTTGCAATCAATTCTACCTCGTATTCTCCTCCAGTAAGGCCTGTTGCAATTTCCAATCTATTGTTGATGCTATTCCAGGTTATAAAATGCTCTAATCCAGCTGCAACATCTATTGTTACGTTGACATCTGTTCCTTCTACAACATACTCAACAAAAGTAGCTTCATAACCTGCAATCAGCTCCTTGCTTGTTGGACCAGTGATATGAGCTGGAACAGCATCATCCGTTACAGTAACGGTTGCTTCACCGTACTTATCTGGGTCAAAGCCAGAGGTTGCCCTAATAACAATAGTTGTCGCCGTTTCATCAGCTGAAATTGTCAGCAAGCCACTTGATGATATTTCAGTTCCTGTTAAAACAGAACTTTCAATAGACCAAGTCACATCTGTTGATGGGCTGTATTCTCCTTCAACATCAGCAAAGAATTGCTGCGTTCCACCTTTAATCACAGATGGCGCATTGGGAGCAACAACAACATCCGTAACTGTTGGCACAGGAGTAACTCTTAGCGTAAATGAAATTGAATGCGGTGCGCCCACTCCATTGCTTGCCTGCAAAACAACTATATAATCATTAACTGAAAGCCCTGCTGGTATTTCTAATTCCCCGGCAGCTTCATTCCAAACTATTCTGCTATCGCCACTGGTTTTTGTTATCGTTGGCGCTGGATTTCCAGTTGCGGTGAAAGGTACTGAGAAAGCTGTATAGCCAACTCCTATAGATTTGTCTGTTTCGCCAGAAATAATTGCTGGAGAGGTTACATTAATAGTTGCTGTGCCGGATTTTGAGTTATCATACTCAGAAGTAGCCTTAACTGTAAGCGTTGTTGCAGTTTCGTTTGCAGCAATGCTCAAAAGTCCGCTTGAGTTTATAGCAGTTCCGGCGGCAGAGCCGCCCTCAACTGTCCAAAGCACGTTTTGCGGAGGATTGCCGCTTCCCATTGCTTCTGCGCTAAACTGATGCGCAAAGCCTCTTTGCACATCAACGGCATTAGGAGCAACAACAACGCTTGCAATTGTCGGCGGAGCTGCGACATTCAAATTAAGGGTAAATACATCGTCTTCTTTAGTGATGTTGCTTGCAGTCAAAACAATGGTGTATTCCCCTATTGCAAGACCTGCTGCAATTTGCAATCTATCAGTTGAATTATTCCAAGTTACAAGAGGATTATCGCTCCCATCTACCGTTACTGTTACTACTACAGGTTTGGTTCCGCCTATGGTGTATGGTATGGAAATAGCATCGTAACCTTCAATCAAGGTTTCGCTGTCAATTCCGCTAATTGCAGGCGGAACAGGCGCATCTGTTACCGCAACAGTTGCTGTGCCGCTTTTGCTTGGGTCATCAACAGAAGTTGCTATAACAGTGAGTTCATCTGCTTCCTCGTTTGAGGCAACGTAAAGAGAACCTTCCAGTATAGTTGTTCCTGCAGAAGTATTGCCTTCAACTCCCCAAGTTACATCTTGCGAGTTATTAGTTCCTGTAACAATGGCTGTAAATAGCTCCTGCATATCTCTTTGGACTGTAGCTACGGTAGGAGAAACAGTAACATTTTCAACTGCCGGCACAATAACTCTAAAATTAAACTTTGAAGAAAGCCCTGTATTTTCGCAGCTAACTTCCAATTCAACTTCATAAACACCCGATGCAAGGCCTGCAGCAATATTCAACGCTTTGGCTTCATTGTTCCAAGTGATTTTTGCATCGCCGCTTATTTTCTCAACTACTGGATTTGTAGCGGAACCTGCTATTATGGTAAAAGCATCCGTGGAAGCGGCTTCATATCCCAATCTTAGCGTTAGGCTTGGTTCGCCGACAATTGTAGGCGGAACAGGTTCGGCAGTCACTATAATGGTTGCCTCGTCAAATATGCCGTCTTCTCCATCGGAAGTTGCTCTGATGGTAAGAACGCAATCCACAGCTTCGTGTATTTGAACGCTCAATAAACCGCCATCGCTAATGGACGAAGCCTCGCTTTCACAGCCAATGCGATTGCTAATGCTCCAAACTACATTTTGCGATGGAGTGCCAGTGCCTTCAACAACTGCGCTTAGCTGCAATGTTTTGCTGCGCTGCACCTGAGCATTAGCAGGAGTAACAATAACTCTTTCTATGCTGGTTGGCATGGTTTTTAGATGCTCTGGCATTTCCACAGGCTCATTGTTTAAGCCAGGAAGTTTGCCAGCCTCGTATTTCCAAGGATCGTTAGCATAAATTGCCAAAAAGTGTTCTGCTGTTTTCAATTCATCGTTTGTTCTGCTTTGACCGTCCATTTGATTGGCACCTATATTATGCCATTCCATTTTGCCAGCGCCGTTTAGCATCCCTGCAAAGGCTCTGTTGTTCATTAAAATGCCACTGCTGGAATTAGCCACGCGAGCGGCTCCGCTTCCATCAGGAGCAGAACTGCCAATTACTTTTTGATTAAGCGCCATGCTGTTTCTTATGCCGCCATCGCCGCCATGTATAGCATCGTAATAAACAATGCCTGCAATACCGCCTGTGTATGACACGGTGCCATCTGCATCGCGGAGAATGGAAACTTCTGCAGTGGAATAGCATCCATCTATGCTGCCGTTTACCCTGCCAGCAACGCCGCCATAATTATATTCATGAGCATAATCAATATAAGAGCTTCCTGTGCTAATAATACCGCCTGCAACATAGCTGTTTTTTATGCTGCCACCGCCCCAAAGAGAGCCAGCAATACCGCCAACTTGCGAGTTATGCAAAACAATATTCACATTTTCCAAACCTAAGTTTTCCACTCTGCCGTTAATCACGCCGAACAAGCCAGAAGTAGTTTCGTCATACACAAGCGCATTTTCTGTCAAGGTAGAAACAGCGTTGATTTTCAAGTTTCTGATTTTATATCCAGCGCCATCAAAGTTGGCTACAAATGGCCTTTCTTGCATGTCAGCGTCATTGTAATAAAAATTCCCTATCGGCGTCCAGTTGCTGATGGCTTCAAGATCTATGTCGCTGCCTAGTTTGTAATAGACATCAAGGTTGTTAAATTCTGTATTGCCCTCGTTTACTCTTTTAGCAAGCAGCATAAGTTCATCTGCCGTTGTGATTATGCAAGGATTATTTTCTGTGCATGGTTGCCAACGTGCTGTTAGCGTTATATTGTCCCATACGAGATCTTTTTCAAAATCAAATGGCTCATCTGCATCTCCATCAAACCAGCCTAAAAAGTCGTGGAAGTCTTTTGTTGGATCGCTTGTTGGCTTTGGTATTGTAGAACCGTATTCTACATTTTCAATAGGATCAACTGGAGAACCGCCATTGCTGTTGAAAGTGACGGTAATGATGTCCCGCACCTCGAAACTTACCTCAAACCTCGGCCTGCCTATCACGTCGTTGCCTACGTCAACAATAAGGCGGTATGTTCCCGGCTCAAGCCC
>WRMM01000028.1 GCA_009777135.1 Candidatus Fibrimonadales bacterium | reverse complement strand
CTTCTTATTGTATTTACGTTAACTTCTACTTTTCTGTTATGTTTGTCCGTGTAAGTCTTTATAGCCACAATAAAATTATTGCCGTCATGTTTCAACTCTGTAAGTATCATTTTTGAATTGTCATTAGGCTTTGTGCTGTTAAAAATGGCTATAGGGTCATTTATTGCATTTGGCAAGTCCTTTATATCCAATAAATCAAAAGGATGTTTCCTCCTATAGTTTTGGCTTGCCTTGACCGCTATTCTTTCAGCGCTTAACTCAATCGGCAAATCCAGCAACCCAGCCTCTCGCAAAATCTCCCCCGGGTAACCCAACCTGTAAATATGCCCCTTGGGCAAACTCCCATCAACCTGCTGTTGCAATTCATTGTTAAAATCGCTGTTCGCTTTTTCCAAAGATATTCTCATATACCCTTAGACGGAAAAAACGAGAAAAAAAATATAAAAAATGCATTTTGCGCATTTTTTAGCAAAAATCTTGCTTTTTGTTGGAAAATTTATTATATTCTCATTTATGCTATTGTATCACGGAAGCAATTTGCCGATAGAAAAGCCTTTACTATTGAAAGCGAGCCACCCTACTGATTTTGGGGCTGGATTTTATACCACAACAAATTATGAGCAAGCAGTTGGTTTTGCAAAAAGGGTTGTAAAATTGAGAAGCGGCCCTGCAATAGTCAGCGTATATGAGTTAAATGAAGCAGAAATTGAAAAAGATTTAATTTTGCGATTTGAAAACCCAAATGCTGATTGGCTGCATTTCGTTGTTGATAACAGAATGTTAAAGCTCGCAGAAATAAATTTTGATATTGTTATAGGGCCTGTGGCAAATGATGATGTTTATGAAACTATAATTGCTTTTGAAAACGGAATTTACGATGAGCAAGAAACCATAAAACGATTGCAGGTAAGAAGCTTGTATAACCAGTATGTATTCAAGAATCAAGAAGCTATGGATAAATTGATTTTTAAGGAGGCGAAAAATGTCTGACAAAAGATTTTCTTTTCTGCTTTTTGCCATAACTAAAAATCTGATTGAATTTATATCGGTTCAATATAAAATAAGCGTGGCAAATGCTATGGAAAAACTTTACAATTCAAAAACATATTCAGTGCTGGAAGACAAAGATACGTGTCTTTGGCAGTTTAGCAAATTATTTCTATTTTCAGTTTTTGACAATGAACAAAAAACAGGGAAATTTGAAGTGCCGGAAACAGCGTTATGACAAATATTGAAAAATACACCATATTTTTAATTGAGCAATACCGTTTCAAATTCGGCATTTCCGCAAATTCTGCATACAACTTATTCAAAAACAAAGGAATTTTAGATTACATAAACAGCACTTTTGAAGCAATACACACATTAGACACAAATTTTGTCCTTGCCGAAATAGAGGAGCTTGTCAAATACCCTTATGCCACCTCCCCACATAACCCGTATGCCCAATAGGATAGCTCCCCCGCAAATGGCCTACTCCTGCAGAAACGCGCCCTGCGCTTAAAACAAAACCAAAGCCTAGCACAGGTCCTGGGTATGCAAAGGAATTGTAAACGCCAAAATAACCCAAAGCGATTTGCTGATAAATGCGAAAATTCGCAGCAGGATCGTTTATCGGCGACTGAATGCCAAAAGAATAAAGAGAACTGAAACTAATTTCGCAAGACAAAAGCCCCGAAAAATACGCAGGCGTTTTTGAAGCCAGATAAGTTTTTTGCAAAGCGGAAACCTTTGCCCAGTCTTTGTAAAACAAATCCGCGCCAATGGAAATTCTATGCTCCTGCCAAGAACCATTTTCAGGAACCCAAGAAATATTCGCAGTCTCGCTGATTTTAAGGGATAAAAAATTAAATGGCTTATAGCCAACGCCGCCAGAAAATTCAAGCTCTCTGTAAATAGAATCTAAAACCGCGCTGCCAAAGCCTGCCGCCGCCAAAAAACGCCCGTCGCTCCACGCAACATCCATTTTTCCGTTGTGAAAATTTTCAAAAGGCTCGCTATAGCGAAACGCAAGAACGCTCGCCTTTTCAATTTTCCAGCTTTCCTCCTCATTCCAAATCGCAGGATTATTTATGGAAGGAAGCGACAGAGCATAACATTCAAGGGCGAACAATAAAAGCAGCCGTTTCATCTACTTCTTCTCCCTGCACATGAATAAAACATGGCCCGTTCTGGCATCGCCGCCATTCGGGAATCGCAATCCACGAAGAATTCATCTCCTGAACGCCTATTGTTTTTTTGACTATGCCCACGCCGCCCCTGTCTATTAACCTAAGCTCAATCGTTTTTTCTGAATTTATGCGAACCCTTAGCATAGAATTTTTTTTTGAGCGAGCCAAAACGCGCTCCGATATTTGCAAAACTTTTGCCTGATTAGAAATTCTAGGCACAAACCCAGGGCTTATGCTCTCCGTGCTCGGGCATTTTATTTGCCTGTTAACCGCCTTGCCCCACATCACGGAATCCAGTTTTATGCCGTTATAGCAAAGCCGTAAAGTATCTGCCAAATTTTTCAAAGTGGCTATGGGTATCTGATAAATCGGAATTTCGCCAGTCTGCAAAAAAGCTCTCAAATCCGTGCTGTCTTTAGTAATCAGAATAGAACTCCTGCCCTTGATTGAATCCGCAGTTCTTATGGGAGTCTTAGCCTTGCAATCAGAAATCCCATTGAGCGGAAACGCAAAAACCGTGCGATTGCTAACCTCAAACCACTCCGGAATTCCCTCTTCAGGGCAAGGTGCCGCCTCTGAAATATAAAGCGGAATTTCCCCATAAAAAGAAAGCAGAGAATCCAGCGTAAGAACAGAATCCGAATTAAAATCCGAACTATTTTCAATTTTCCACTCCCCATTCTCAATTCTCCTAATAAACATCCCAGCCTTTGGCACAGGCAAATACGCAGTGTCCCTGCAAATGCCTGCACGCAAGTTCCACACGCTTGCTCGGCTATTTGGGAGCGCCGTCCCTGCAAGAGGCAAACAGAGCAAGCCGCTTTTCGCAGGGCAAGCCTCGGGCGCGCCTCTGTGCAAAAGAAGCTCCGTAAAAAAGGAATCTGGCGGAACATAAACGGCAGAAGCCCTGTTGTTATCCATCTGCAAATAAATGGTATCCCAAGGGACAACGGAATTTTCCCATTTCACAATCAGATATTCGCCTTCATTATCAGGCACTTCCACCGGGTCGGGAAAAAATTCATAAAAATACGGGCACTCCGGCAATAGAGCCAAAGCCGCCAATAGCAGGGGTTTCATAAAACCTCACTTCAACAAAATAATTAATAATTAACAATTAAGAATTAATAATTATTCATTATTAACTATTAATTATTAATTTATTACTATTCTACGGAATATTGATCCGGAAGTATATAATAAATTGGATTCACAGCAACATTGTTGACCCATACCTCATAGTGAAGATGGTTGCCGGTTGCGCGGCCTGTGTTTCCGATATAACCTATAACATCAAATCTCGAAACCATTTGCCCTTCTCGGACAAAAGGCATCACCATGTGGCCATAGCGCGTTATAATGCCATTGCCATGGTCTATCGCAACATACCTTCCCATTGTTTCGCTGCTGGCAACGGTTTCAACCCTGCCATTCGCTGTCGCGCGGATAGCCGTCCATCTTGGCGCGGTAATATCTATGCCTTGGTGCATTTTCCCCTTTTCCCCTGTTACGGGATGGGTGCGTGGACCAAAAGGCGAACTTAAAAAGCCGTAAGAAGGCCAAACCGAAGGCGTGTGCTGCAAATTCCCGTGCAAACTCTCAATAAAAAACTGCAATCTCAAATAGGAATTATTAGCCCTATCCATTTTTGCCTCTACTCTATCAAGTCTGTTAGACACGTTGTTTTTCAGTTTTTTTATCGGCACCACAGACCATACAAGCGCGCTATCCGGAAAAGTCGGACCGCCAACGCCCATTTTTCGCATACTGGTATCCGGCACCGCAAGCCCAAATTTTGCATGCAGCAAATCTTCGTTGCCATAAGACCTTGCTATTCTGGCATCCACGGCATCTACTTTTGAATTTAAGCTTTGAAATCTTGAGTAAAGCTGAACTCTCTGTTCTTGAGCGGTTTCCACAAAATGCTGATGAGTCCAATAAGCAAGCACGTTTAAAACAAGAATAAGCAGAGCTAGCTGTACCAGCCGCTTGGATATGTTGACAAGGGGCAACAAAATCCTTGGAAACTTCAACTGTATTGATACAGGAGAACCTTCTAAACTAATATGCGCATGCACTACTTTCATAAAAAACCAAGTTAGTTAATATAGAAAAATTCGAGCCGCCCGTTCAAGCCCTCGGCAAAGATTATCAATTTCCCAGTCAGCGGTATAAGCCGCAAAGCTGGCCCTTAAAGTAGCAGGAACTCCAAAACGCTCCATCACAGGCTGTGCGCAATGATGCCCAGCTCGCACCGCAACACCTTCCTCGTCCAAAATCATAGCAACATCGTGAGGATGAATTTTGCCTATTATAAATGATATTATTGCTCCTCGGTTTTTTGGGCTGCCTATTATTTGCAGGCCTTCTATTTTTTGAAGTTTGGCAAGGGCGTAGGCGGTTATTTGCTCCTCGCAAGCTGATATGTTGTCTATTCCAATTTCGTTTACCCAGTCTATGGCGGCTGAGAGACCCAGAACTTCGGCTACCGGAGGGGTTCCTGCTTCAAAACGGGCGGGCGGCGGGGCAAAGGTAGTTCCCTCAAAGCGAACCTGCTCAATCATTTCGCCGCCGCCTTGCCATGGAGGCATGTTTTCCAAAACCTCGCTTTTGCCATAAAGAATGCCTACACCCGTGGGTCCGTAGATTTTGTGTCCGCTAAACACCAAAAAATCGCAGTCCAAATCTTTAACGGAAATCTTTGAGTGCGGAGCGCCCTGAGCCGCGTCTATAAGTATTTTCGCTTTGGGTGCCAGCTTGCGGATTATGGGGATGATTTCTTGCAGAGGCGTTATTGTGCCTATGCTGTTAGCGGTGTGGGTCAAGGCTACAATCTTTGTTTTTTCATGGATCAGAGCGGACAGCTCAGGTATCTGCAAATCGCCGTTGTCATCGCAGGGAATCACCTTTATCTTTGCACCTCTTTCTTTGCCGGCAATCTGCCATGGAACAATGTTTGCATGGTGCTCCAAAACGGAAATCAGAATTTCGTCTTCGGGTTCAAGATTGGCAAGCCCATAGCTCCAAGCCACAAGATTTATGCTTTCGGTTGTGCCTTTTGTGAAAACTATGTTGCTTTCGCTGGGCGCATCTATGAATTTTGCGATTTTTGAGCGGGCCTCTTCAAATTTCTGGCTTGTTTTTGCAGAAAGGGCATAAGCCCCTCTTTTCACGGATGAGTAGTGCGTTTTGTAAAAATCGCTCATAGCCTCAATAACGCAAAGCGGTTTTTGCGTTGTTGCGGCAGAATCTAAAAACGCCAATGGATGCCCGTTTACGCTTTGAGACAAAACGGGAAATTGGGAGCGGAGTTCAATTGACTTTGCCATAATTTACACCTTATCCAAAGCGCCATCGGGGCCAAATAGAAACAAAATATCGCCTTCACAAAACTCGTATTGAGCCTTGGGAACGGCGTTGATATTTCCCGTTTTTGCATCTTTAACAGCAATAACTTGAACTCCGTATCTGTTTATCAAATTAGCTTCCATCAAAGTTTTGCCAACTAAATTATTTGGGCATTTCCATTCCATAACGGAATAACCATCCATCAAAGGCATAAAATCCAAAATATTAGGGCGGCCAAGCTTATCAAGTTTGCTTGCAAGCTCAATTGCCATATCACGCGCCGGATGGAATATATATTCAGAATGCAGCCCCATTTTTTCGAGTATTGCAGAATGGGTGTTATCGGTTGCTTTTGCAATTATATTTGCTACGCCCATTTCTTTTAAATTGAGAATTGTTATAAGCGAATTTTCAAGCGAGCCTATGCACACTATTACAAAATCCGCTTTTGAAAGCGGAAAGCTGTGCAGCATATTTTTTCTTGAAAAATCTGCAACAGCAGCCTGCGCAGCGAAAGGCGTTATATCTTGAACTATTTCCGGATCTTTGTCTATGGCAAGCACCGAGTGCCCAAGATTTGACAATTGTTTAACCAAAATAGAACCCGTATTTCCAAGCCCTATAACTACAAATTGTTTAGACATTAAAACCTCCTACCCCACCATCACGTTTTCTTCTGAATAATATGCGCCAAAACGCGGCGGCAAAACCACGGCCTGAACTAAAACCAAGGGACCGAGCCTTCCAACAAACATAACTACCGAAATCAAAATTTTTCCGGCGCCAGTTAAGTTTTCCGTTGCCCCCATGCTCAAACCGCAAGTTGAAAATGCGCTGACTATTTCAAAAAACAACTCCAAAAAACGACCTTGCCCAATTTGAGCCGTTGAATTTGTGGTTTCAACATACAAAAACAAAGTACCGCTTATTGCAATAAAAACAACCGATAAAACAAAAATCCGCACTGCGCGGTCTATGGTTTCTTCTGGTATGGTGCGGTTAAAAACCTGCGTTTTTTTGCGACCCAAAAATCTGTTCACGCCCAAAAGCCCTATTATTGCCGCAGTCGTAGTTTTTATGCCGCCGCCGCAGCTCCCCGGATTTGCCCCTATGAACATAAGCAAAATCATGGCAAAAAGAAAGGGAACCCCAAGCGAAGCAAAATCTACCGTGCTATAACCCCCGGAGCGAGCGGTTACAGATTGAAAAAGGCTTATTAAAATTTTATCTGAAAATGAGCGACCGCTTAAAACCCCGTTCCATTCCATTTTTAGCATCAAAAGCATCCCTACCGTTATTAGCAAAAATGTCATTGCCAAAACAAGTTTTGTGTGCAAAGTCAAACGTTTGTTTTTTTTGAATGATACCAACTCGGATAATGACAAAAAACCAAAACTGCCGCAAATTATTAAAAACATTATAATTGCATTAACAGGCATATTTGCAGAAAAACTTTGCATTGAATTATCCCACAAAGAAAATCCAGCATTGCAAAATGCACTGATCGCGTGAAAAAACGAGAAAAAAATTCTTTGCGCAAGAGGCAAATCCGAAAATTGCGTGAATAATATAATAGTCCCGCATATTTCAACTGCTATGGTAACTGCTATAACCCTCTTTATAATATAGCTTATATTAAAATTATCGCCTATTGAATAGCTGCTGATTAAAGCGGATTGCTGCTTGAAATTTATTTTGGAATGCGCAAGCAGCATTATTATCGTAGAAAGAGCCATTACCCCTATACCACCCGTTTCCATTAAAATCATAAGTATACATTGCCCTGCCAAGCTGAGTTCCTGCCCAACAGACACAACGGCAAGCCCATTTACGCAAGAAGCAGAAGTAGCCATAAAAAGCGCATCTGCAAAAGACAAGCCATTATTTGAACTGAATGGCATTGATAACAAAATTGTGCCAAGCGAAATTAAAATCAAAAAGCCCATGACCGGATAGAGCATAGGCCTGCTGCCCATTGGCATTATCTTCCCGCCGCTTTCGCCTTATCCCCGTATTTCTTAATCAACTCTTCTTGTATGCCGCGCGGAACTTGGGAATACTTGGCAAACTCCATAGTAAATTCAGCCTTGCCCTGCGTCATGGAACGCAAATCCGTTGCATAGCCGAACATTTCGGAGAGCGGAACCTCTGCCACTATGGTGGTGTAAAGCTGCTCCTCGGAAGTGGCTTGGATTGTGCCGCGACGCTGCGAAAGATTGCCAACAACGCTGCCCTGGAATTCAGTCGGGGTTTGAACCTCAACTTTCATTATAGGCTCAAGCACCTGGGGACCTGCTTTTTGGAAAGCCTCGCGAAACGCCATGCGGGCGCAAATTTGGAAAGCCATGTCAGAAGAATCAACAGGGTGGTACTGACCATCCTTTACTTCCATTTCAATGCCAACAACAGGGAAGCCAATCAAAGAGCCAGACTCCATGCAACTTTGGAAACCCTTGTCGCAGCTGGGAATGTATTCTTTGGGAATACGACCGCCAACAACGGAGCTTACAAAATTGTAAATCTTTTCCATATCACCTTCAACAGGCAAGGGACGCATTTCGCCCATCATCTTTGCATATTGGCCTGCACCGCCAGTCTGCTTTTTGTGGGTGTAGTCAAATGCGGCAGGTCTGGTAATGGTTTCACGGTAGGCAACCTGCGGGGCGCCGGTTTGAACCTCAACTTTGTATTCGCGTTTCATGCGTTCAACATACACGTCAAGATGCAATTCGCCCATGCCCTTAATAATGGTTTGCCCAGATTCCTTGTCTATATATACTTGGAAAGTGGGGTCTTCTTTTGTAAAGCGGTTGAGGGCTTTTGAAAGATTTGCCTCTGCATCTCTGTTTTTAGGCTCAATAACAAGCTCAATAACGGGGTTTGGAACATGCATAGAAGTCATGTTCATGCGGAGCGAACCGTCTGTGAAAGTGGTGCCCGTTGCGCAGTCAATGCCAAACAATGCAACAATATCGCCAGCGCCGGCTTCGGTAATATCCTCAATATTGTCTGCGTGCATGCGAACCAAACGGCCCACATTCACCTTTTTACCAGTGGTCATATTGACAATTGCCAAGCCTTTTTTGATAATGCCCTGATAAATGCGAATATATGTGAGCTGTCCATAGCGGTCGTCCGTTAATTTGAAAGCGTAGCAAACCAGAGGTTTTTCATCTTTGCTTTCCATTTCCGTTGGCTCTTCGTTTTTGTCTATGTTAAGGGCGATGTTTTTAACTTCGGTAGGATTGGGCAAGTAGTCCGTAACGCCATCCAAAAGTTTTTGAATACCTGTGTTTTTATAAGCAGAACCCATGAAAACCGGGGTAACTTTAAGGTCAATCGCAGCCTTGCGGATTGTTGCTTTGAGCAAATCTTCGGGAACATCCTTGCCTTCCAGAGCGAGTTCCATCAACTGGTCGTTGAAATCAGCAACCGTTTCTATCAATTTGGCGCGATATTCCGCAGCTTGGTCCTTCATATCTTCTGGAATTTCAATTTCCTTGATTTCTTGCCCTTTTTCGCCCTCAAAAAGATAGCCTTTCATCTTAACCAAGTCCACAACGCCTCTCAGTTTGTCTTCCAAGCCAATGGGAAGCTGCATAACGCAAGGAACGTGGTTCAATTTTTCCCTAAGCATCTCCGCAACGCGGAGCGGATTTGCGCCAGCGCGGTCGCATTTATTCACAAAAGCAATGCGCGGAACATTGTAGCGCCTCATTTGCCTGTCAACCGTAATGGACTGGGACTGAACGCCTGCAACGCTGCATAGAACCAGAATTGCGCCATCCAAAACTCGAAGCGAACGTTCAACTTCAATCGTAAAGTCCACGTGCCCCGGAGTGTCAATTATGTTGATGGTAGTATTGTTCCATGTTGCATAAGTAGCAGCCGACTGAATTGTTATGCCTCGTTCGCGTTCCAGCTCCATAGAATCCATTGTAGCTCCAACGCCATCTTTTCCGCGAACCTCGTGAACGGCGTGAATGCGCTTTGTATAGAACAAAATGCGCTCAGTCAAAGTAGTCTTTCCGGAATCTATATGCGCAGAGATTCCGATATTGCGATGATTCTCGATATTTTTCATAGGGATGTAAATATAGAAAATATATGCAATAATGTCAAGTGTTTAAAGGGGAAAGTGTTTATATAGCTGGAGCGAGGCTATTTTTTACAAAAAGTCATAGTCACTTTTTGTAAAATTTTGCTAAAATCAGCGGTTTAAAACCAAATATGCACCGTTATGCCTGATGCAAGCAAAACTCCCCCAGCTATAAGCCCAATATTCCCAAGGCTACGAGCATCGTTAGCCTTTTTCAAAGCGGAGTCTCTTTCGCCATTAGAATAAGTTCCGGGAGGTTCTTTTGCCATTTTTTTATAATCGCTGTTGAGTTTGTTAGCCTGTATCTGCTGGTAAGCACCGAAGCCTAGAGCGGTAGCTCCGAGGATGTCGAGGGTGAGAGCTATGAAGAATGGGGAGTTTCGTTGCTTTTTGTCTGAACCAGAATTCACAGAATTTACAGGATTTACAGAATTGTTTAAATCCTGGCCATCTTTTAATCCTGAAAATCGTGGTTCAGACAAAGAGGGCGCGATTCTAGCAAAGAGATTAGGCGCCCTCTCTCTTATGGTTCCCAATAAGCCCCTTGCGTCGTTGCTTTCGGTGACGAAGCTGCCGAGCATATTGCCGCTCATGGATTCGTAGAGTTCTATGGTGAGCGTGAGCATTCCTTGGAATTTGCCTACGAAGCCCTGCGTCACATATTCCGCGCCTATGGCGCGGCCTATTTCCACGGCGCAGCTTTCGTCAAAGCACTGGGATTTGTCCGACTCCGGAGGCAGGAGCTGGATTATGTTGTCTCGCGTTAGTATGGAGTAGTTTCTTGGCAAAGCTTCTCTGGCCTGTGTCCGCAGTTCATCTGTGAGGTGTCGGAACTCGGTGATTGTGAGGTCCGCCTCTTCGCTGCTAGGGACTATTTCCAAGACGGCAACGATTTGTGCAGTGGTTGACGTTATTGCTAAGAGGGTTGCTATTATTGTCTGAACCACGATTTTCTGGATTTTAGGATTGCCAGGATTAAATTTGGCAATTCCCACAGGGTTCAAGAAGCCTATCTGTAAATGCTTTACCAAGTGTGCGGGTATACTTATTCCCCTCTTGTGCAAAAAATTTCGCCAAAAAGAGAGGGGTGCCCGAAGGGCGGGGTGTGGCCTAGAGCGGTTAAATTTGCAGTTATTCCGCATCATATTATTCTCCTTGATTTTTCTATCTTACTCCCAAAGAACTGGGAGCGATAAATATTATTATATGAGTTTTTAACCTCAATGGAGGTTTCACTATGCCTAACTGTCTGAACCCCGATGACCCCGATTACAGGATTTTCCCGATTTTTCACATTAATATAGCCGCCCATATTGGAATGCTTTGCCGAGCGTGTGATTTTGCGAGTAAGCATTTCGTGTTGCATAATCGGGCAAATCGGTAAATCGGGGGTATCGGGGTTCAGACAATAGAGATGCAGATTGCCAAGAGGGATTTCTTCATGGGCAGGATGCTTTTCTATCTCAGCTTGGAGATTACGGGAATAGCTAAAAAAGGCAGGGACTACAACTTTGACCTTCCTAAAATCTTTTCTCTGAGCTTCCTCAATTTCGAGCCTGACTTGGCAGCTGGGAGCAGCGATATTGTGAATCATATCGGGCTTGCCAATCTCAAGCATCCCGAAATGCAGCATGGCAATATACACCTGGCTCTTGTCGTGCTTCCGAGGTTCAAGAAGACATTGGAGCAATGCCGAACGACCCTCGACCTGTGGCTCTATTTGTTCAAGAACCTGCACAAACTGAATGAAATTCCAGCGAGATTTAGGCGAACTAAATTCAGAGGCGTGTTTGATATTGCCGAGATTTCTAATTTTACCAATAGGGAACTTTGTGAATATGAGGCTGATATGAAATATTTGGATGATTACAATGCCACGATTACTTACGCCAAGAGAGAGGCTTTTGGCGAGGGTGAGAAATCTGGCTTTGGCAAAGGCGATAAGTCTGGCTTTGGGCGTTGTGCTGCACAAGTCGTTAAGCTTGTGGATCAAGGTTATTCTTCTGCTCAAATTAAGAGGATGCTTTCCAAGAAAGCTGTTGTTGGCGTTTAGCATTTTTGAGCTCCGTTGCTTTCTGGATCAGAATTGGCCAGAATTTTAAGAATTTTCAGAAGTGAAGTTGGTAATTCCCCTCTTGTGAAAAAATTTTTTCGCCAAAAAGAGAGGGGTGCCCGCAGGGCGGGGTGTGGCCTAGAGCGGTTAAGTTCGCATTCTCTGCGGTAAGGTGAGTTGTTCATTTTTGAGCCTCGTTGCTTTTTGTCTGAACCGGAATTTGCAGAATTAAAGAATTTCCAGAATATTCTGTAAATCCTGTAAATTCTGTGAATTCTGGTTCAGACATTTTTTAATCCTTTACGCCATTTCTTTGTTCTTTTATTTTCTTTTCCACATCTTCTTTATATAATTCTTTAGTATCGGAGTAACGAGATTTAGTATCAGAACAATAAGAAAACCTACGGCTGTGATGAGGAATTTTAATATAAATATATTCAAGGTTAAAATTATTCCTTGATAAAATTTCATCAACAGCATCTCCAAGAGCTATTATTAATGGATTTTCAGATTTAATATCTTTCAATTCTTTCTTGAATTTTTCTACACTTTCCTTTTCTACATTATTATCATATTCTAAGAATTTCATAATAACATCTGATTTAGACAATAGCTTTTCTAAACTTTCTTCAAAATCTTTTTGCTCAAATAATTTTTTAAAATCTATCGGTTCTGATATTTTTTTTAAGATTTTTAAGGAATTTATAAGCTTTACGTCTTTTCTCTGTTTTTTGTTTAAATTTTTGTATAATGTTGCAAACCACTTCTTTTCTCTTTCCGTAATTAAAAACTTTACAAACTTATGGTACTTTCCGTTCTTTTCGTCTTGTATTGCATCTAGTTTTATTATATCTGTCATATAAGCACCTTCAAATTTCGTGTCTTCAAAAGCGTATTTTAGCTTTTCGTCATTGCCGGGATTACCATTTTTATACGTCCAATGATAATTGGAAAAAGGTATTACAATCCCACTCGGAGGGTTGAGACCCACAAATACAATGTTGGGTTTTAGTTTTCCTGCTATTTCCTTATAAGAAGGAACTTTAAAATCTGACCCCCAAACTGCCCAACTGGCATGTTTGCCATACTTTTCTTTGATCGCGTTGTATAATTTCTCGTCCATCTTCTTTTCTCCATTTCCCGCGCTTTTTTGTTTTGTTCAATGCCAAACTATTGGGGAACCTGTAGTTTGACAAAGTTTCGCACCAACTGCGGTGCCAAATTCTTTTTGTTTGCCCATTGCTTCGCTATGGGCGGCGGCTATTCTGCCGCTGAGTCCCGAACGCAGCGAACACTGAGCAGGCTGCTCTTACCGAGGTCGTCCCTGCTCACAA